>JAOZUW010000007.1:24313-38870 GCA_029938465.1 Bacteroidales bacterium
ACACAAAGACTAATAAAAAATAAAATTCAAACTAACAAAATAAATAGCTTAGCAGCTTAGCAAGAAGAAACAACAAAACACTCCATGTATAAAAAAGAAAGATTTGAAAAAATAATTGCTTGGTTTGAACAAAACATGCCCATTGCCGAAACAGAGTTGCATTATGGTTCTGCTTTTGAGCTCTTAGTAGCGGTTATCCTTTCGGCGCAATGTACAGATAAACGTGTGAATATTATTACGCCTCCATTATTTGAAAAATATCCTGATGAAATACGAATGGCTGATGCCAGTATTGAAGATATTTTTGAATTTATTAGATCTTGCTCTTATCCTAATAATAAGGCAAAACATCTCTTGGGTATGGCCAAAATGTTACATCATGATTTTAAAGGTGAAGTACCTTCAGATATTAATGAATTACAAAAATTGCCAGGAGTGGGAAGAAAAACCGCAAATGTTATTGCTTCAGTGGTTTTTAATAAGCCTGTAATGGCAGTGGATACGCATGTATTTCGAGTATCAGCTCGTATAGGCCTTACTACTAATTCCAAAACCCCCTTAGAAACAGAGAAGCAGTTAGTGAAATATATCCCTGAAGAAAAGATTGCTATAGCACATCATTGGCTTATTTTACATGGACGATATATCTGTTTGGCACGTAAGCCAAAATGTAAAGAATGTGGGATTTCAGCTTTTTGCAAATTTTTCCCCTTAAAAGACAAGTGAGTATTATAAATAATATCAACTATCATTTTCCCAGAGATCTTTTCATGGAATTGTGCATTTAAAAAAAGTTTATCTTCGTTTTTTATAAGAGTGGGTTTATGTTTTGAACAAATAGATTGATAGTGTGATAAAATCATGTAATAAAAAAATTATAAAAATTCTACTTGTTGCAATACTATTACACAGTTCAATGGCATTTGCACAGTCTGTACAGCTAATCAATAAGTATAAAACAAAATCAAATCTGTATTCCTCACCTATTGTAACGCAAAATGATATTGTGGTTTTTGGGGGTCACGACAAAAATATATATTTCTTTAATCCAGATGGTACGCTGATAACAAAATACAAAACAAAAGGTTGGATACATGCCTCACCAGAAGTCTTGCAAGATAATACAGTAATTGTTGGGTCTTATGACAAATATATTTACCATTTTACAGAAGATGGGAAACTCATTGAAAAAATAAAACCAGGAGGAAGAATATTTTCAAAAATCTTAGAAGTATCGGATGAATATTTAGCTTTTAGCAGTAATAAGTTAGGTGTTGTCTTTTATAACAGAAAAACAGGGCGTATTCATTCTTATCAAACTAAAGGCATAGCCCATACTGACTTAACTAAACTAAAAAATGGCAATATTATCACAGGAACAACAAAAAAGCGTATTTGTATATTAGATACAAATAGACAAAAGATTGCAGAATTCCATACTAATGGCTGGAATTTACATTCTAGACCTACCGAATTAGAAACAGGAAATATTGTCTTTGGCTCCTATGATAAGAATGTTTACTTTCTCAACGAAAAGGCTGAATTTATTGCTAAATATGAAACTAATGGTCGAATTCACAGCTCTCCTTTAGTTATAGCAGATACTATAATTGTAATAGGCTCCTTTGATAAAAACGTATACTTTCTCAATAAAAATGGTCAATTAAAATACAAATTCGTAACAAAAAATAAAGTAATATCCAGCCCTGTTGCATTAAGTGATGGAACAGTTGTGGTTTGCTCTTACGATAATTATGTATATTTCTTAAGCCCTGACGGCACAGAAAAGGCAAAATTCAAAACCAATGGTAATATTTTTTCCACTCCTGTAGTGCTAAAAGATGATACTGTTGTGGTAGGTTCTAACGATAATTATATCTACTTTCTAAAATTATTAGAGTAACTTTACAACTCTTTGATTTGTGAGTTGAAACAAAGAAATAGAAATCAAAATCATCAATTATGAAACTGAAAATGAGCATAGCAATAACACTTGGAATTATTTTACTTACGTTTAATAGTAGTCAAGTTTCGGGACAAATGGAAATAAAGAAAACCACAGACTATAAACAGGCTGAACATACGTTTTCTATGAATTCCGAAGGTTTTTTTCTTGATGAAAGACCATTTCAAATTATTTCAGGGGAGATGCATTATTCAAGAATTCCAAAAGAATATTGGAGACATCGTATTCAAATGGCAAAAGCTATGGGATGTAATACCATAGCTACATACGTTTTTTGGAATTTTCATGAAACTGAGAAAGGAAAATTTGATTTTACTAGCGAGAATCGTCATTTAGCAGAGTTTATTGAAATCGTACAAGAGGAAGGCATGTGGTTATTATTCAGGCCAGGTCCTTATTCTTGTGGCGAATGGGATCTTGGCGGAATACCTCCTTATTTGCTGAGTATTCCTGATATTAAATTACGATGTAGCGATACTCGATATATGGAATCTGTAGAAAAATATATTAGTGTTATGTCTCAACAAATAAAGCCATATCTAATAACAAATGGTGGACCAATAATTCTATTACAGATAGAGAATGAATATGGAAGTTATGGAAACGATAGGTCATATATGAAACGCCTTAAAGAGCTATGGGAAAAAGCAGGAATAAATGTTCCATATTACACCTCTGATGGCGCAACTACTTATATGTTAGAAGCAGGCACATTGCCGGGTGTGGCCGTTGGACTAGATCCGGGAGGTAATCAAAACAATTTTGATCTCGCCCGAAAAATGAATCCTGGCGTAGCTGTTTTCAGTAGTGAAACATATCCAGGATGGTTAACACATTGGAGCGAAAAATGGCAACGCCCAGGAACAAAAGCATTATTAGAAGAAGTTCGATTTTTAATGGATAACAAATATTCATTGAATTTTTATATGTTACATGGAGGAACGAATTTTGGTTATTTTGCGGGTGCTAATGCAGGAGGGCCAGGCAATTATCTTCCAGATATTACAAGTTATGACTATGATGCCCCCATAAATGAACAGGGTGAAGCGACTGAAAAATATTACGAACTGCAGAAGCTTCTAAAAGAATATAAAGTTGAAGTAAGCACACCCCCTGAGCCAATTCCTGTGATGAATATTCCAGAAATACAAATGATGGCATATACTTCTATATGGAATAATTTAACCAATCCAATAGAGTCTGTTCAGCCTAAACCATTTGAATATTATAATCATTTTTATGGTTTTGCACTATATAAAACTAAGTTAATAGGTCGTAAAAAGGGAAAACTTTACATCAAAGAATTACACGATTATGCCACTGTTTTTGTAGATGGCAAGTATATTGGTTCAATAGATAGAATGAAAGGACAAAATCATATTGATATTCCTGAATCGGTGAGTGAAAATCCTGTATTAGAAATATTTGTGGAAGGTATGGGACGAATCAATTTTGCTCAAGAACTTATCGACAGAAAAGGTATTACAGAAAGAGTTACTCTAAACGGTATGACACTTATGAATTGGGAAGTTTATTGCTTGCCAATGAATACATATTATATTAATAATTTGAACTCTACAGAGAATAATACAAAGCAAGGCGTTTTCTTTAAAGGAGAATTTACCCTGGATGAACTCGCTGATACCTACCTTGATATGTCAAAATATAAAAAAGGAATGGTATGGGTAAACGGTCATAATTTAGGGCGTTATTGGGAAATAGGCCCTCAATACACTTTATATTGTCCTAAATCCTGGCTAAAA
Organism: Bacteroidales bacterium; assembly: GCA_029938465.1. Taxonomy (GTDB): domain Bacteria; phylum Bacteroidota; class Bacteroidia; order Bacteroidales; family UBA12170; genus UBA12170. The sequence continues at coordinate 28,043 of JAOZUW010000007.1, forward strand.
AATGGAAAAAACGAAATAGTTATTTTTGATTTGCATCAACTTAATGCTGAAACTGTTAAAGGAGTAAAAAAACTTAACCTATAATAGGAATGAAAATCAAACATACTTATTATGTATACCTTTTCTCATTTATTATTGTATTCATATTTTTTATATCGTCCTGCAAAACGAATGATAAAGAAAGCCAATCATTAAAGCTCTGGTATAAACAACCTGCCAATGCTTTAGTTCTCGACAGTAAAGACGGGTGGAAAGATGATGCTGAATGGTTAAAAGCTTTACCTCTAGGCAATGGTTCCCTTGGAGCTATGGTTTTTGGAGATGTAAACAAGGAGCGAATCCAGTTAAGCGAAGAGAGTATGTGGTCAGGAAGTCAAGCTGATAATGATAATCCTGAGGCATATGCTGCAATAAATAAGATTCGTAAGTTATTATTTGAAGGAAAATACAAAGAAGCTACCGAGCTAACCAATAAAACACAAATATGCAAAGGAAAAGGATCAGGGCATGGAAATGGAGCCAAGGTTCCGTTTGGATCTTTTCAAACATTAGGAGATTTACATATAAATTTTAAGGAGAATACTCCCTATGAAAACTATTATCGGGAACTTGATTTGGAAGATGCTATTATTAGAGTGAGCTACACACAGAATAATGTAAATTACAATAGAGAAATATTCACTTCATATCCCGATCAAGTGATGGTAGCAAAGTTCTCGGCAGACAAAGCCGGAAAGATATCTTTTAAATGCACTTTGGATAGACCAGAAAGATTTAAAACCAAAACAACAGAAGATTTTTTAATTATGTTTGGCTCTCTTGATAACGGGAAAGGTGAAGATGGGCTTCAATATATGGTCAGGTTAATGGCAAAGGCTAAAAATGGTTCTGTAATTTATAAGGATTCGGAATTGATAGTTGAAAATGCTGATGAAGTGATATTGTATCTCTCCGCTTCCACAGATTATGTTTTGGATTACCCTAATTATACCGGAAGAGATTATGAAAAAATTACAAAAAGCAACTTAGAAAAAGCCAAAAATAAATCTTGGGATGATTTATTAGAAAATCATATAAAGGATTATCAGAAGTATTATAAACGTGTAGATTTTAAACTTACGGATTCAAATGATAAAGATGAAATTCCTACAGATTTAAGAGTACGAGAGTTTAGTAAAAAAAAGGATGACCCCATTTTAACAGAATTAGTTTTCCAATTTGGCCGGTATTTATTAATATCTTCTTCCAGGCTTGGCAGCCTACCTGCAAACCTGCAAGGTATTTGGACTAATAAAATTCAAACTCCTTGGAATGGTGATTATCATACTGATGTAAATCTTGAAATGAATTATTGGCCAGCAGAGGTTACCAATCTTTCAGAACTTCATTTACCCTTATTCGATTTAATGGAATCATTTATCGAGCCAGGTAAAAAAACAGCTACAATTCATTATAAAAATAGGGGTTGGGTAATTCATCCCATCACCAATGTATGGGGTTATACTTCTCCGGGCGAAGCAGCTAGCTGGGGAATGCACACGGGTGGAAGTGCCTGGATTAGCTCGCATATAGGTGAACATTATGCTTTTACAAAAGACAAAGATTTTTTAAAAAGAATGTATCCTGTTTTACAAGGAGCTGTTGAGTTTTATATGGATTGGTTGGTGGTAGATCCCAAAACAGGAAAACTTGTTTCAGGACCTGCCGTATCTCCTGAAAATACTTTTCTTGCACCCGATGGTAGCCGAAGCCAAATTAGCATGGGGCCGGCTCATGATCAACAAGTTATTTGGCAACTGTTTTCCGATTTTTTATATTCCTCAAAAGAGTTAGGTATAAGTAATCCATTTATTAATAAGGTGATGCAAGCAAAAAACAATATGGCAGAACCACAAGTTGGATCAGATGGAAGACTAATGGAATGGGCTGAGGAATTTGAAGAAATAGAGCCCGGACATCGCCATATTTCGCACCTTTTTGCTGTTCATCCCGGTTCTCAAATTAGTTTAAGTAAAACCCCAGAGCTAGCCGAAGCGGCTAAAAAATCATTAGATTACAGAATAAAGAACGGTGGTGGGCATACCGGATGGAGTGCGGCATGGTTAATTAGTCAGTATGCAAGGTTAGCTGATGGTCAACAAGCTAAACGCAGCTTAGATATGGTATTGTCCAAGAGCCTGAGCCCTAATTTATTCGGCCTGCATCCTCCCTTCCAAATGGATGCTAATTTTGGAGCCACAGCCGGTATTGCTGAAATGCTTCTTCAAAGCCATGCAGGAGAAATCATTCTTTTGCCAGCATTGCCCAAAGAATGGTCCGAAGGTTTTATTTCTGGATTACAAGCAAGAGGAGGTTTTATTGTAGATATGAGATGGGAAAATGGAAAACTAGTTTTTTCTAGAATATACTCTAAATATGGTGGAGAATGTGTGGTTAATTATCAAAAAGCTAAACTAATTCTTGAAACAGAAGCTGGTATGGAGTATTTTCCATTTTAATCGTTTTTAAAAACATCTTAAATTTGAGCTGTAAAAAGCAAATGTATTTGAAGATTTGGTTTACTCTAGACTTTTTTATTAGCTAATTATGAAAAAGAATGAAGAAGGCTTTTCTATAAAAAAACTTATAAAGATGAAGCAGACAAGAAATAGAGTCTTATTTATAATGCTGTTATTCAGCTTATTATCAAGTCCGTTATTGGCGCAAGAAGCCATTGGTCCAGTACCAAGCGAGGCGCAATTAAGATGGCACGAAATGGAATATTACGCTTTTGTACATTTTAATATGAATACTTTTACAGATATGGAATGGGGAAGTGGGGGTGAAAAACCTGAGCAATTTAATCCTACAGCTTTAGATTGTCGACAATGGGTAAAAGTTTTTAAGGAGGCAGGGATGAAAGCTGTTATCTTAACAGCAAAACATCATGATGGTTTTTGCCTATGGCCTACTAAAACAACAGCACATTCAGTTAAAAACTCCACTTGGAAAAATGGCAAAGGCGATGTTGTTAAAGAGTTATCGGAAGCTTGTAAGGAGTATGATTTAAAATTTGGAGTCTATCTTTCGCCTTGGGACAGAAATAATGCCAATTATGGAAAGCCAGAGTATATTGGTGTTTTTCGTGACCAACTTCGTGAATTATTAACTAATTATGGTGATATTTTTGAAGTATGGTTCGATGGTGCTAATGGAGGATCAGGTTATTATGGAGGGGCTAATGAAAACAGGAAGATTGATGGAAAAACCTATTATGGATGGGATGAAACATGGGCGCTCGTGAAAGAACTACAGCCCGATGCACTAATTTTTGGTGATGGTGGTCCTGACATCAGATGGGTAGGTAATGAAGAAGGTTGGGCAAATAAAACCAATTGGTGTTTACTACGCAAAGATGAAGTTTGGCCTGGTTGGCCACAGTATAAAGAATTACGTTCAGGCCATGAAAATGGGACACACTGGGTACCCGCCGAGATTGATGTTTCCATAAGGCCGGGATGGTATTATCATCAATCTGATGATAGTAAAGTGAAATCTTTGCACCACTTGCTTGATATTTATTATCAAAGTATTGGTAGAAATGGTTCATTATTATTGAATGTCCCACCTGATACTAGAGGTCTTATTCACGAAAACGATGTGAAAGCTTTAATGGAGCTTTCCAAAGCATTAAAGGCAGATTTTGAACTGGAATTAGCTAAAAACCAAAATGTATCAGCAAATAATGTAAGAGAAAATTCACATAAATTTAAAGCAAATCAAGTAAACGATGGCGATAAAGAAACGTATTGGGCTACTGATGATGGTATCACTAATGCCATTTTAACCATAGAGTATCAAGAACCTATTGAATTTAACCGTTTTCTAATTCAGGAATATATTCGCTTAGGCCAGCGAGTTCAAGAATTTACAGTAGAAGCTTTTGTAAATGATAAATGGATAGTTTTAGCTCAAGAAACAACCATAGGTTATAAGCGTATTTTACGATTTCCAAATACTAGAACAAATAAAATAAGACTACATATTATTAAGGCAAAAGCTTGTTCCTTAATCTCCAATATTGAGATTTACCTTGCCCCATAAGATCTTAAAAACCTATTCTATTCAGCCTCCCAAATAGCACCATCTTTAGTGTCGGTTACTTTAATTTTAAGCTCAGCTAATTGATTACGAATAAGATCAGCTGTGGTCCAGTCTTTATTATCTTTGGCTTGTTTTCTAAGTTCTAATAGTGTTTTCATGACACCATTTAAAATTTCATCGCCTTGATTTTGCGTTTGTGCTTCAGTCTTTAATCCTAAAACATCAAAAACAAAAGAAGAAAACTCTTTTTGCAATTTTTCTAAATCTACTTTGTTTAAAGTTGATTTTCCGTCTTTTATATTATTGATGAGTTTTACGCCATCGAATAGTTGTGCAATTAAAACCGGAGTATTAAAATCATCATTCATTGCAGCATACCACTTAGCTATTAATTCATCAATATTAAGGGATGATTCTTGAGCTGCTTTTAGTGTGGAAAGGGTATGTGTAGCTGTTATCATTTTTTGAAAACCTTTTTCAGCTGCCAGAAGTGCATCATTGCTTAAATCGAGTGTTGAACGATAATGCGCTTGAAGGATAAAGAAACGAACCACCATAGGGCTAAATGCCTGGCTCAGTTTATCATTTTCGCCACTAAAAAGTTCATGAGGTAATAAAGTATTACCTGTTGACTTGCTCATTCTTTGGCCATTTAAAGTAAGCATATTGGCATGCAACCAATACTTTACAGGTTCTTTTTTACCATGACTGGCTTTGTTTTGTGCTATTTCGCATTCGTGATGTGGAAATTTCAAATCCATTCCTCCACCATGAATATCAAATTGCTTACCTAAGTATTTTGAACTCATCACTGAGCATTCTAAATGCCAACCTGGGAAACCAATACTCCAAGGAGAATCCCATCGCATAATATGCTCTGGTGAAGCTTTTTTCCACAAAGCAAAATCGGCAGGGTTTCGTTTTTCCGATTGCCCATCCAATTCACGTGTATTACTGATCATATCCTCCACATTACGTCCAGAAAGTCTACCATATTCATTATTAAATTCCTTATTAAAGGCATCCACATCAAAATAAATAGAACCATTGCTTTCGTATGCCAAACCTTTATTCAAAATATCTTTTGCCATAGTAATTTGCTCCAAAATATGACCAGTTGCAGTGGGTTCTATGCTAGGTGGTTTATTATTAAACAACCTGAGCACATGATGAAAATCTAAAGTGTATTTTTGTACAATCTCCATAGGTTCCAATTGTGTCAATCGAGCCTTTTTCGAAATTTTATCCTCTCCTTCATCTGCATCATTTTCTAAATGACCAGCATCTGTAATATTACGAACATACCTCACTTTATAACCTAAATGACTTAGATATCTAAATATGATATCAAAAGAAATAAAAGTACGGCTATTGCCTAGATGTACTTCACTATACACCGTTGGGCCACAAACGTACATTCCTACAAAGGGAGCATTAAGAGGTTCAAAGATTTCTTTTTTACGACTAAGAGTATTATAAACTTTAAGATTTTGCATAAGATATATTTTTTATGCAAAAGTAAAATAATTTGACGGTAAATGATTACCTTTGAAAGCAAAAATGCAAAATAGCAATATTTACAAGGCTACCACACATCTATTATTTATTACACTTTTATTTTTCGGATTAATTATAGCTAGAAGTTTCTTAATCCCTCTCTTCTTAGCATCCATTTTTGCCTTCCTTGTATTCCCCTTAACAAACCTATTAGAGAAAAAAGGCTTAAACAGAATTATTTCTTCTTTAATAGGAATTTTTCTTTTACTTGGTGTCGTTTTCTTTTTTTTAGGTTTTGTTTTTTCTAAAGTGCACCAAATTATGGCCGAGGGCACTGATATTGTAGCACAAGCATCCTATAATTTAAAGCAAATAGAGATATTTGTTTATGATATATCAGGTGTATCCATTAAAAACCAAAACAACTGGTTAAATAGTTTAGTGCACAATCTAACGGAATCCAGTAATGAATTTTTAAAAGATTTTTTTAAAGCTACAGCTCATACCTTTTTTCAAATAGGCATGATCCCTATCTTTATATTTTATTTTTTACAATTTAGGGAAAAAATAGGCGAATTTTTATTTGATATGTCCAATATAAAGCATAAAAAGATTGCTGAAAAGTTTATAAGTACAGTGAGTTTCGTTACTCCGCGATATATTGGTGGTGTTTTTATAGTCGTATGTATTTTGGCTGTTTTAAATAGTTTAGGATTATGGATCATTGGCTTAAAATACGCTCTGTTTTTCGGAATTATTAGTGCTATGTTTAATTTTATCCCATACTTTGGTACTTGGATTGGAGCTTCTTTTCCTATCCTTTTTGCATTACTAACAGGAGATTCCCCTAATCAAGCTTTTTATGTGATATTGCTTTTTATAATTGTCCAATTTACAGAAAACAATATCCTTACACCCAATATAACAGGAAGCTATGTAAATATAAATCCACTATTTACAATTTTAGGCATTATGCTTGGTGGAGCTGTTTGGGGTATTGCAGGAATGTTTGTGGTTATTCCAATTTTAGCAATTATAAAAATTTATTGTGATCTTTTTCCTAATCTCCAACCAATAGGCCGATTATTAGGCATCGATTCGCATCATAAATATTCGAAATTTAAACAGAAAATCAGAAAGTTTTTTCTAAGGAAACCAAATCATTCCACATAATCCTTTCGCTTTACAATAATAATCTCATTATCTGCTAATTCTAAGTAACCATAATCGTAGCAAAAAATATACTCTTGTCCCTTTTTGGTTTTAAAAGAATTGGTATGATAATTAAAATTGAAACCCTTTTGAGACAATTGTCCTTTTGTTGATTTTGCTTTATTGTAGGGGCAAAGCTTTGCTAAGATGCGTTGGTTTCTACGCAAAGTATTATTAATCTTTCTAATGAAATTAGTAGATGCACTATTCGCTTGGTTATGATAAGCATTACGGCATTGATCTGAACAAAATTTTTGATCGGATCGTCCTTTGAGTTCATAGGAACAATTTAAACACACTCTTACATCTGGCATAATAATAATTTTAGTAAAGATAATAATATTAAAGAAAGCTAAGCTGATTATTTGCCATTTTTTTAGATCTGTTTATGGCAACAATTTACTATTTTGAATATTGTGAAAATAGGTTAAATTTGTCCATTCTTTTGTTCACGAAATTTTTTGATATAAAACCCTTGTTAACAAAGACTAAAACATTGCAAAATCTAACACTTATTTGATGAAACATAAAATAAATTATTCTCTTTTTTTTGGCTTAAAAATTCTGGTTATCTTCATTTTTTTCAGTTCGTGCATACCGCAGAAAAAGATTAAATATATGCAGCCAGCACATGAAGATTCTACAAATAGAGCCGAGTTCAAAACTCCTGATTATCAAGAATATCATTTAGGAATAGGTGATAATTTATATATCGATGTGCGTAGTTTGAATCAAAAATCAAATGAGTTTTTTAATAAATCGACAGATAATCGCTCATCCAATTATAACGATGCTAGTATTTATTTGAATAGTTATACTGTTGACCCCAGTGGACATATTGTTTTTCCTGTTATTGAACCTATTTATGTTTTAGGTCTTACTATTAATGAAACAAAACTGGAAATAGAAAAAGAGATGAATGAGTATTTAAAAGAGACCACAATTGTTGTTAAACTGGTTAATTTTAACATCACTTTTGTTGGTGAGGTACGACGACCAGGAGAATATAAAATCTATCAGGATAAGATCAGTATATTTGAAGCAGTTTCATTAGCAGGAGATATCACAGACTATGGAAACAGAAATGAAGTAAAATTATTAAGAGTTACTGACAATGGAACAGCTATGCATATTATTGATTTAACCAAAGAAGATATTTTAGAATCGCCTTTTTATTACTTAAAACCCAATGATGTAATATATATAGAACCACTTAAGGGTAAGCAATTTGCATTTGCTACCTTCCCTTATGCTCTTCTATTCACTACTATTACCACAGTCATTGTTCTTTTAACATTTTTACAAATAAAATAAACCATTGTGAACGAAAATTACAATCCACAAGATATATACCAGGAAGAAGCTGTAGACTATAAAGCCTTATTTTTTAAATTCTATAGCCATTGGTACTTCTTTGTTATTACTGTATTTATAGCAATAGTTATTGCTTTTCTTTTTAATAAATACACAAAGCCTATTTACGAAGTCTCTACTACTGTATTGATAGAAGACAAAAATGCCAACGATGCACAATCATTGCTGGGCTTAGGTTTTAGTAATAATATGCAGAATTTGGAAAACGAAATAGGGAAATTGAAATCCTATAAACTATCTCATAGCACTATTAAACATCTTAATTTTGATGTTTCTTATTATGTTGAGGAAAATTTCATCTCTAAAGAGTTATATAAAGAATTCCCTTTTATAGTGGAATATGATAGCAGCCATAGTCAAACCCTTACCTTAAATTTCAGAATTAATATTGATAATATTTCATCGTATACCTTAAAAGCAGAAGGAGAAAACATTGATTTATATGACTATGATACCGATAGTAAAATTGAGGATAAAAAATTAGAGCTGATTAATATATCAGAGAATCATGACTTTGGAGAGTGGGTGGAGACGGAGCACTATCGCTTCAGATTAGTTTTATCACCAAAGTTTGATCCTGAAAATGATCTTGATAAGCAACTATACTTTGTGTTTAATAGTACTAATGGTTTAGTAGGGCGTTATAAAAACTTCGAAATAGAACCCATCAATAAAGAATCATCTATACTTCAACTAAAACTCAAAGGCAATAATGTGGAGAAGTCAGTTGATTTTCTAAATATGCTCACAACAGTATACTTAGATATGGAACTCAGTAAAAAGAATCGTATTGCTTATAAAACGATTGATTTTATTGATGATCAATTGATTGATATTACATTAAATTTAGATTCAGCAGAAATGAACCTACAAAATTTCAGAACCGAAAACGAGGTGATGAATATGGATTATCAATCACAGCAGGTTTATGAACAAATGATGGAATTAACCAAGAAAAAAGCTGAATTATTACTTAGTGATAAATACTATCAAAGTTTAAAAAAGTACATCATCAAAAACCAAGATAATATAGATGATATTATTGTACCTTCTGCATTGGGAATTAATGATCCGGTTACCACTGGTTTTGTCCAACATATAGTTGAACTCTACCAAGAAAGAGCCGAATTGTCATATACTGCAACAGATAAAAACCCAGCAATAATAACCCTTGATATTAGAATAAGGAATCAGAAAAAGGCATTATTAGAGAATATTGACAATTTAGTGAACTCTTCTTTAATCTCTATCAATGATATTGATGATAGAATTGCAATATTAAATCGCGAAATCAATAAATTACCTTTAACTCAACGTATGTTGTTTAAGATGGAACGTCAGTTTCAGTTAAGTAATACAATGTATGTTTACCTTTTGAAAAAACGCTCAGAAGCACAAATTACAGCAGCCTCTAATCAACCTGACAACGAAATTATTGACGAAGCCCGATCTGATGGAGCAGGCAGCCCGGTTTATCCTAAGAAATCACTAAACTACCTTATTGCTTTAGTTTTGGGTATAGTTCTACCGGTAGGTTACATTTTTGGAAAAGATTTTATGAATGATAAAATAATTGAGCGAAAGGATGTAGAGAATATTACAAAACTGCCCATTGTTGGTCATACCATTCACAGCAATAAAGAATCTAAAATTGTAGTGGCTACTTCACCAAAATCTTCTATTTCTGAATCTTTCCGATCCGTGCGAACCAATCTTCATTACTTAAATATTGATAAAAGCCAACAAACCATCCTTATTACATCTGATATGGTAGGTGCTGGAAAAACTTTTACTTCTATTAACTTGGCCTCTATTTATGCTATGTATGGTAAAAGAACTTTGCTTTTAGGTTTCGACCTTCGTAAACCAAGAATTTATCAGGATTTTGGGCTTACCAATACTGAAGGTATCTCTTCTTATCTTGTAGGAAAAAGTAGCTTTGAAGATGTGGTTCAAAAATCTTCTGTTGATAATTTGGATATTATTATGGCTGGTCCTGTACCTCCCAATCCTGCAGAGATTATTGCTTCAAACAATACTAAAGAGATGTTTGATAAGCTAAAGGAGATATACGACTATATTATTATAGATACACCGCCTGTAGGTTTGGTAACTGATGCTTTCCTATTAATGAATTATGCAGATGTATCCATATTTATAGTCCGTCAGAATTTTACACACAAAAAGATATTTGCCTCCATTATTAATGATGTGGAGAAAAGAAATATTCCTAATGTAGGTATCTTGATAAATGATGTAAGAATTTCGAGAAATGCTTATGGTTATGGTTATGGATACGGTTATGGCTATGGTTACGGCTACGGCTATGGTTACGGCTATTATTCCGATGATAAAGATCAAGATAAAGAATCTTTATTAAAACGTGTATTTCAGAAATAACTAAAGAGAACTTCTAAAGAATTAAAAAGACCGAAGTTGGATAGTATTCCACACTTCGGTCTTTGGTTTTTATAGAAATTTTTTATTGTTTTTCTATAGCCTCTTCATAATCTGTATCTGTGAAGATATATTCGTATTTATAGTAATTTTCTCCTAATTCAAAACAATTTGCAAAGCATTATTTTTCAACTTTAAAAGAAAAAATAAGAAGCAAATAAGAAACGGAAATTACCCACTTGTGTTAATTCTGTTGGAATGCCAT
>JAOZUW010000069.1 GCA_029938465.1 Bacteroidales bacterium
GCTCGATAACCCAAGCTACACCAGGAGTAGGTTCAGATTGTACATTATAATATCCCGAAAATCCTGTTGGAACGTAAATATAATTTGAATAATTCCACTTCCCTGTAGTAAGAGCTTCAGCACCAAACTGATAAACCAGATCAACAGCTCCTGCATCTACTACGAAAGAGTTATCTGGACTATTGGAATATGCATCGCTTACTGTAGCATCATCTGCACTTGTTCCACTCCAAGTTGTCCAAAAACCACCAAGTTGGTCAGCTACAAGACCTCCTACTGTTAATGCATCGAAGTTTTCGCAATCCATTGGGCGATCTCCACCATTTCTTTGATTTTCACTCTGATTCTGATTTAAAACAGAATTCACATCCGTTGAAAAGACTGGTGATGTTGCTATAAGCAATATCATCAATACACTAATAAATTTTGTAAATTTTTTCATCATAAAGTTAGTTTTTTGAATTTAAAAAAAATAATTATTTGTAATTCGTAAAGTTACTAATATTTTATCATTATTAACATTTCTTTTGTAATATTTATAACATACTGATTTTATATATTTTACATTTCTCTACTAGATCTAAATGGCAATTACAAATTGGTGTTCGATATATTTTCCAAGAAAAACTCTATTATGAACTTGGCGCTAAATGAAACCAAATTCTATAAAACGAAAGCCGCTTCCAAACAAGGAAGCAGCTTTTTTTAGTCAAATATTTATTTAAAACAATCTCTAGTTTTCATAATCCTCCACAGGAGCACAGGTGCAAAATAAATTTCTATCACCAAAGGCATCATCAATTTTTGCTACTGCTGGCCAGTATTTATCATTATCGGACCAAGTTTTTGGAAAAGCAGCCAACTCACGGCTGTAAGGTTTATCCCAATGATCACTCATAACCATTATTGCTGTATGAGGTGCATTTTTAATCACATTGTTGCTATGATCACCTTTGCCTTCTTCCAATTCACGAATCTCTTGTCGGATGCTATGCATAGCATCTATAAAGCGGTCTAACTCACTCAATGGCTCACTCTCTGTTGGCTCAACCATTAAAGTACCATGCACAGGAAAAGCTACCGTTGGAGCATGGAAACCGTAATCCATCAATCGTTTAGCAATATCAATAACTTGCAAACCCGCTGTTCCAAAGAATTTATTACAATCTAAAATCATTTCATGAGCTACACGACCCTTATTCCCAGTATATAAAATAGGATAATCGGTTTTTAAACTCTCTTTTAAATAGTTGGCATTCAGAATGGCATATCTTGTAGCATCTAATAACCCATCAGCTCCTAATAATTTAATATATCCGTAAGTAATAGGCAATACAAAAGCACTACCAAAAGGTGCTGCAGCTACTGCTGACATAGCTTTTTTACCACCTGTTTCAAATATAACATTTCCGGGCAAAAAGTCTGCTAAATGAGCAGCTACACCAATTGGTCCTACTCCAGGACCACCTCCACCATGAGGAATAGCAAATGTTTTATGCAGATTTAAATGACAAACATCAGCACCAATATATCCTGGATTGGTTAGACCAACCTGAGCATTCATATTTGCTCCATCCATATATACTTGTCCACCATTGTCATGAATAATATTCATCACGTCGGTAATTCCTTTTTCATATACTCCATGAGTTGATGGGTAGGTGATCATAATAGCTCCTAAGTTATCTTTATGAAGTTCTGCTTTTTCTTTCAGATCTATCAAATCAACTTCACCTTGATCAGTGGCTTTCACTATTATCACATTAAAACCAGCCACCACAGAGCTGGCAGGATTTGTACCATGAGCCGAAGAAGGAATCAGGCAAATATTACGATGCCCCTCACCTTTGCTTTCATGATAAGCTCTAATAACCATCAAACCAGCATACTCTCCATTAGCACCACTATTAGGCTGAAACGACATGGCTGCAAAACCTGTAATCTCACATAAATCCTTCTCTAAATCATCAATCAATTCCAAATATCCTTCAACCTGATCTCTTGGAACAAAAGGATGGATATTTCCAAATTCAGGCCAACTTAAAGAAAATAGAGTTACCGCTGGATTGAGTTTCATGGTACAGCTCCCCAAAGGTATCATGGATCTATTTAAGGATAGATCTTTTATTTCTAATTTCTTTAGATACCTCATCATTTCTGTTTCAGAATGATAAGAATTAAAAGTCTCGTGAGATAAGAAATCTGATTTTCTTTGAAAAGCTTCTGGTATAACACTCTCCAAAATAAGATCATCCATTGCAACAGACTCACCGTCTTCAGCTTGGGCGAAAATTTCTAAAATATCATTTAAATCTTCTAAGGTAGTTATCTCATTGATACTAATACCCACAGCATTTTCAAAATAGCGTAGATTAATCTCTTTATCTAGCGCTTTTTGAGCTAATTCAGCAATATTATTTATTCCTGAAACATATAAGGTGTCAAAATAAAATTCGTTTTCTTGCTGATAACCCAAGGCTGTAAGCCCTTCAGAAAGAGCTACTGCATTTTGATGTATTTCAGCAGCAATATCCAACAATCCTTGTGGTCCATGATATACCGCATACATAGCCGACATACTTGCTAATAATGCTTGAGCAGTACAAATATTTGAAGTGGCTTTTTCGCGTTTAATATGCTGTTCGCGAGTTTGTAACGCCATACGTAAAGCAGGATTTCCCTGGCTATCTTTTGAGACACCAATGATACGACCTGGCATGTTTCTTTTATATTTTTCGCTAGTGGCTAAGAAACCTGCATGAGGTCCACCAAAACCCATTGGAATGCCAAAACGCTGAGCAGAACCCACTACAATGTCAACGCCCCATTCTCCGGGAGCTTTTAACATAGTCAGGCTTAACAAATCAGCAATAACAGTTACTAAAGCCTCATTTTCGTGAGCTTTTTCTACTAATTGCGAATAATCTAATATCTCTCCTTTGTTGTTAGGGTACTGCAACATTACTCCAAAGTAAGAATCATCCAAATCAAGCTGCATAAAATCACCAATAACCAACTGTATTCCAAGAGGTTTCGATCTGGTTTCTAAAATTGCTAATGTTTGGGGAAATACTTCATTATCTACAAAATATTTTAATGCACCAGCTTTGGCTTTTTTACGGCTACGCGCATTATACGACATCACCATGGCCTCGGCTGCAGACGTACCTTCATCTAATAAAGAACAGTTAGATAAAGGCATAGCAGTAAGGTCAGACACCATGGTTTGAAAATTTAACAATGCCTCTAAGCGTCCCTGTGAAATTTCAGCTTGATAAGGTGTATATGCAGTATACCATCCTGGGTTTTCCAACATATTTCTTTGAATAACTGCAGGCAAAATTGTAGGATAATAACCTGTTCCGTTAAAACTACGAAACATCTTGTTTTTAGCTCCTAATGCTTTAAGATGAGTTACATATTCGTGTTCATTAATTCCATCAGGAAGATTCAGTGGTTTTTCTAATCTTACTTGGTTAGGAACTGTTTCTTCTATCAATTGATCGATATCCGAAACCCCTATTTTGTCTAACATTACAGGCAAATCTTCTTCGCGAATGCCCAAATGACGTGCTATGAAATTATTGGTTATCATTTCTTTATATTATTTTGAAAAAATACTTTTTTTAAGAGTGCAAAGATAAATACTTTGGGCTTTAGTTTTATAGGTATTTCTCTTATCTTTTTTACAGATTATAAAATGAAATCATTTACTTTTGCATTCTCAAAAAAAACAAAACACTATGGGAAGAGCATTTGAATACCGAAAGGCAGCAAAAATGAAACGCTGGAGCAAAATGTCGAGAATTTTTCCTCGACTGGCAAAAACCATCACCATGACAGCTAAAGAAAGTGGTCCTGATCCAGATATGAATCCTGCATTGCGTACAGCAATACAGAATGCCAAAGGCCAAAATATGCCCAAAGATAATATTGATGCTGCTATAAAACGTGCAACATCCAAAGATGTTGGAAATTATTCAGAAACCACCTACGAAGGCAAAGGGCCACATGGGGTTTTAGTATTTATTGAATGCGCTACCGATAATACAACACGTACCATTGCCAATATTAAATCCTATTTTAATAAAGCTGAGGGCATATTGGTACCTACTGGTTCATTAGAATTTATGTTTAACCGTAAAGCCATTTTTGAAATGCCTAAACCTGGAGATCTTGATCCTGAAGAGCTAGAATTAGAACTTATAGATGCTGGTTTAGAAGAAATTGATATTGAAGAAGACGAGCTTATCCTTACTGCTGACTATATCAATTTTGGTAATTTGAACAAGGCAATAGAAGATATGAAGCTAGAAGTAACTAAATCGAGTTTGCAACGTATTCCAACTTCTTCAGTTGAATTTAATGAAGAGCAAATGCAAGACATCGAAAAATTTCTTGAGAAAGTAGAGGAAGATGATGATGTGCAGCAGGTTTTTACTAATCTTGCATAAAAAAACCCAGCTCTAATGAAGCTGGGTTTTTGTAAAAATCTTATATCTAAATATTAGGTTTTTGTTGGTCTTTTTTATCAAAAACTATAACACTCTCTTGTTTTTCAGCAATTATCTCTTCAGTATTTACAACTAACTTTTCAATATTTACTTCTGCTTCATTGATAGTATAAATCTCTTCCTCAGCAGCTTGAACATATTCTATTTTCTCTTGGGGAACATCACTTGCCAAATCCCATTTTACATCTGCAATACTTGGAGCAATAACCAATGCTACTACCGACATTAATTTCAATAGAATATTTAATGAGGGGCCTGAAGTATCTTTAAAAGGATCACCAACAGTGTCGCCAACAACTGATGCTTTGTGCGAATCAGTTCCCTTTTTATGTTGATAGCCATCTATCTCTTGTCCTTCTTCAATCATTTTCTTGGCATTATCCCAGGCACCGCCGGCATTCGATTGAAAAATAGCCATTAATACACCAGTAACAGTAACACCGGCCAAAAGCCCACCGAGCATTTCGGGACCTCCAACAAAGCCTACCAAAACTGGAGTAACCATAGCTAATAACCCAGGCATCACCATTTCTCTAAGAGAAGCTTTTGTTGAGATATCTATGCATTTATCATACTCTGCTTTGTCTTGTGCAGCATCAATAATAGCTTTATCTTCTTTAGTCGCTTTTGACATATCAGAGTCATATTTTTTCATAATCACTAAAGCAGCTTTTAGCTCCGGAATATTAGCAAATTGTCGTCTTACTTCCGAAATCATACTCATAGCAGCTCTTCCAACGGCGTTCATAGCTAAAGCAGAAAATACAAATGGCAGCATACCTCCAACCAACAAACCAGCCATTACAGTAGGCTTTGCAATATTGATACTATCAATTCCTGCTTGTTGCATAAAAGCAGAAAATAAAGCCAGTGCTGTTAGTGCTGCAGAAGCAATTGCAAAACCTTTTCCTATAGCAGCTGTTGTATTACCAACAGCATCTAACTTATCTGTTCTCTGACGAACTTCCTCTGGCAAATCACTCATTTGAGCTATTCCACCAGCATTATCAGCTATGGGTCCATAGGCATCTACCGCCAATTGAATTCCAGTATTGGCCAACATACCTACAGCAGCAATTGCAATACCATAAAGGCCAGCAAAATAATAAGCACCTATAATACCAGAGGCTATCAATAATATAGGAACTGCTGTCGACATCATTCCTACACCTAAACCAGCAATAATATTTGTAGCAGAACCTGTTACTGATTGTTTAACAATTCCTAATACAGGTTTTTTTCCTGTACCAGTATAATATTCTGTAATTTTACCAACTCCCAAACCAGCAATCAGTCCAACTATTGTTGCAAAAAATACACCTAGACTTGAATAATTTTTTCCATTTAAACTCCATGTTTCGGGTAACATATTTGTGATGATAAAATAAGCTGAAATTAACATCAGAGCTGCCGAAACAAATTCTCCCATATTCAAGGCTGTTTGAGGATTCCCTCCTTCTTTTACTTTCACAAAGAAAGTTCCAATAATAGAAACTAAAATACCTACAGCTGCTAAAGTTAATGGTAATAAAACAGCTCCTAATTGAAAATCTTGAAACTGTGGTAAAACGGCAAATCCAGCACCCAAAACCATGGTAGCTATAATTGAGCCCACAAACGATTCATATAAATCGGCACCCATACCTGCCACATCACCAACATTATCACCAACGTTATCGGCAATAGTTGCTGGGTTTAAAGGATGATCTTCAGGAATTCCTGCTTCAACTTTACCAACTAAATCGGCACCTACATCGGCAGCTTTTGTATAAATACCACCGCCTACTCTAGCAAATAATGCTATTGATGAAGCTCCTAAAGAAAATGCACTAATGACGTTTAAAATAACCGTTATTCCCCATTCATCCATACCTATGGCACTATAGAAGAGGAACAAACTTCCTAAACCAAAGACACCAAGACTAACCACTCCAAGGCCCATAACACTACCACCATTAAAGGCAACAACTAAGGCTTTACCTAAAGAAGTTCGAGCCGCATTAGTAGTTCTTACATTGGCTTTAGTAGCTATATTCATGCCAATAAATCCAGCTAAAGCAGAAAATACAGCTCCTACAATAAAAGACAAAACAGCATAAGCGTTAGAGTCTGCAGATGAAGAACTGTTAAAAAATAAAAGCACAGCTACTGCAACTACAAATACAGAAAGAACTTTATATTCAGCACGTAAAAAAGCCATAGCTCCTTGCGAAATATGTTGGGCTATTGTAGCCATTCTTTCAGTGCCCACTTCTTGTTTAGTAACCCAAGATGTTTTCCAGAACATAAAAAGAAAACCTATAACAGAAAATGCGAGGATGAAATAAATGATAATATTCATAAGTAAGAATTTAAATTGTTTAAATTTTGTTTTTGGTAATAGTAGGTTAGGTCAACCGCAAAAATAAATAAATAAATATTTAGTTTTTATGCATGCATATAAAATATTTTTCTATTTTTGCACAATCTTACCAGAGTGTTTTTTGTCTGAGGACTATCTCAAGTCATACCAAAGCAACTTTTTTGTTTACAATACGTTACAAAATTTTATTACATTTTTTCTATTCAATTGTTATTCAACCGCAAACGTTTGCAGTACATTCGAATTTATAACACATCTAGTCGAATAATACATAGGTATTTGTGCAGAATATTTAGTGGTAATATTCGAACTATTAGGCTACTTGAGATTATTTTTACTCTTGTGAAATAATAATTTTGCCAATTTTTTGTTAAAATATCTTGGTGCTTTTTCTTAAAATTGCATTATTTGAAAATATGCGCTCCTTTTTTTTAATAACCATCAAGTACTCATTTAATTATACTATTTTCGCGCATATCCCTATATTTAGGTATTGGTATACCTAATATAGTTGTTTACTTTTGCAAAATGATTACAATAGATGAGAATACCAAGATATCGGATATTTTAGATAGTAATGAAAAAGCTATTGAAGCTATAGCAATGATAAATAGCAATTTTAATAAGTTAAAAAATCCTATCCTCCGTAAATTTCTTGCTAAAAGAGTAGACATTAAACAAGCAGCAAGTATTGGTGGTGTTCATCCAAATATATTATTAGGTGAGCTCAGCAAAATTGGATTTATTGTTCAATATCCTGAGACACCACTACAAAACAAAGAAAAATTTAAAACAAAATATAGTCAAATGAGCAAACTAAGAACAGTAACATTGGATGTTCGTCCAATTTTAGATTCTGGAGTAGATCCATTTAAAGAGATAATGGCAAAACTGAAAGAAATGAATGATGATGAAGAATTGTTAATCATTAATACTTTTGAGCCTATTCCTCTCTTAAACATTCTTAAAGACAAGGGCTATCAATACGAAACTATCCGACCTAAAGAGGGTGAAGTACATACTCGCTTATTTAAGGTAAACACAAATATTGACACCACTCCCATTAACATTTCGAATAAAAAAGAAAGAACATTTGAAGCAGCACAAGAAGAGTTTCAAGGAAATATGTATGAAGCTGATGTTCGTGATTTAGAAATGCCTATGCCTATGGTTACTATTTTAGAAGAAGTTGAAAAAATTGGAGAAGGTCAGGCTCTTTTTGTACATCATAATAAACTCCCTCAATATCTAATCCCTGAATTAGAAAACAGAGGTTTTTCTTATGTAACCAACGAGATTGACGATCAAAATATCAAACTAATTATTTTCAAATCATGAAAACCGGATTAAGTACAAAAAATGCACCTTCAGCATCAGTGGTATTACCCCATTTTGTTTACAGTGCACTGGCCTTTCTAGCTGCAGCATTAATGATTTTTTTTAGTGCTGATAATCTATCCTCTTCCTTTATTGGTCCTCATCTTTTAGGATTAACTCATATGTTGGTTCTAGGTTGGGTTACTATGATGATTTTTGGAGCCTTATATCAACTTATTCCAGTTGTAATGGAAGTAAAATTATATAGTGAAAATATGACCTATTTCTCCTTTGTCGCATTAGGCATAGGAAACCTATTGCTGACTGCCGACTTCTGGCAGAGCTATACATCACCCAAAACGCTTACTATTATTGGTGGTGCTTTAGTAGTCCTCTCCATTTTAGTATTTGTGTTAAACACTTTACTTACTGCCAAGAAGTCTCCAGTAAGAACTACTGAAAATAATTTTATTATAGCCTCTGTATTTTGGTTACTAATCACTGTATTTATGGGTTTGTTTATCCTACTAAATAATAAGTATCATTTTACTATTATATCCCCTATTGAATTGTTAAAAGCACACGCGGCAGCAGGGTTAGTTGGATGGTTTTTAATGCTGGTTATGGGAGTAGCAAGTACACTATTACCCATGTTTTTTATTGTTCATAATTTAAATAGAAAATATATCAATGCTTCTTTTGTTTTCACCAATATAGGCTTAGCCATACTATTTATTTCCATTATATTTGGGGTTTCCTTTTGGGTCAATCTGATAGCTTCTATTAGTATTGTTGTTGGTGTTTTTCTGTTTGCTCGTTATAATTATGATGCCTACAATCGCCGCTTGAGAAGAAAATTGGATATTGGAATGAAACTATCTGTTTTTGCTTTTATCCTCTTGGCTACTAGTTTTTTAAGTGGATTATTGATGCTGGCAGCTCCTTCATTTTTGGCAGCTTGGACCAATGCTTTTATTCTAGCTTTTGGTGTTAATTTAATTTTAGGCTTCTTTACCTCATTAATACTGGGGCAGATGTACAAAACCTTACCCTTTATTGTATGGCTAGCCAAATATCAAGACAAAGTAGGCAAATACAAAACGCCTTTACCTGCTGATTTATATTCTGACAAAATAGCAGAAGGTCATTATTACAGCTTTATTGTTGCTCTGGTTCTAATACTTTTAGGTGTTTTTACCAGCTCCAGCATTCTCATACAGTTATCATCTCTGTTCTTTACCCTAACAGCTTTATTATTTCTGATCAATACCATGACCATTATTTTACATAAAGAAAATATAAAACCTTTAAAATAAAATTAAAATGTTTAATCAACTTTCTAATACCGAAGAAGAGATCGTTCAAATTATAAAAACTGTTATCGATCCCGAAGTAGCTATTAATATTGTAGACTTAGGATTAATTTATGAAGTGCATTATAAAGAATCCGAAAAATTGATTCATGTACTGATGACGCTCTCAGCAAGAGGTTGTCCGGTGGGAGATACCATTATACAAAATGTGGAAACTGTAATTCAGGCGCGATACACCGATTTTACTATACAAGTAGATCTGGTATGGGAACCACAATGGAATCCTGAAATGATTACTGAAGATGGTAAAGCTGCATTAAATATGTAGTAATAAAAGCACTCCTAAAAAAAAGCCGAAATTTGAAACAATTTCGGCTTTTTTTTATGTGAAAAATTTGTACTTTTGTTACTGACATATTTTTACGATGCAGAAATTAGAATTAAAAATATTTGGACTCTCTTACAGCCATTCACAAAGTACGGCTTATGCACTTATTCTCGGTGAAAAAAACGGGAATAGAAGGCTTCCAATTATTGTGGGAGGCCTTGAAGCTCAGGCTATTGCCATAGAGGTTGAAAAAATGAAACCTGCACGACCACTCACCCACGATTTATTTAAAACTTTCGCCGAAACTTATGGTATTGAAATAAAAGAGATCATTATTAATAAATTCCAAGAAGGAATCTTTTATTCTGTTTTAGTTTGTTATGATGGTCAAAATGAAATAGAAATAGATAGCAGGACCTCAGATGCAGTAGCTATTGCTCTACGTTTCGATTGTCCCATATACACCTACGAAGGTGTAATGTCGGTAGCTGGTGTTATTATGGATATGGAAGAAAAAGAGGACGAAGTTGAACCATTAATAGTAGAGGATAGTGAATTTTCAAACCTCAATATCATAGAATTAGAAAAACTTATTTCTCTTGCCATTGAAAAAGAAGATTACGAAAGAGCCTCTTTGCTACGCGACGAAATAAACAAACGAAAAAACCAATAAAAACAATATGAGTATTAAAAACCGCTTAATTTTAATGAACTTCCTACAGTTTTTTATATGGGGAGCATGGTTAATCACTATTGGTGGTTATTGGTTTCAAAACAAAGGATGGTCAGGATCCGATTTTGGTATTATTTTTTCTACCATGGGCTTTGCCTCACTTATTATGCCTGCGCTTTCCGGTATTATAGCAGACCGTTGGATAAATGCTGAAAAACTTCTAGGCATATTTCATTTAATGGGAGCTGGCCTTTTATTCTATTTACCACAAGTAAACGACCCAACAGCTTTCTTTTGGGTGATGATGGTGAATATGATTTTTTATATGCCAACCATTTCTTTATCTATTACTGTAGCTTATTCAGCACTTAATAAAGATAATCTAGATATTGTTAAGGAGTATCCACCCATCAGGGTTTTTGGAACTATTGGTTTTATTGTGGCCATGTGGACAGTGAGTCTTTTAAAAATTGAAACCTCTGCATTTCAATTTTATGTAGCTGGTTTTGCTTCTATAATACTTGGCTTTTATGCTTTCACTCTTCCTAAATGCGAAGTAGGAAAACATGAACAAACAAAATCATTTATCGATTCTTTAGGATTAAATGCTTTTGCGCTATTTAAAGACTATAAAATGGCTCTGTTTTTTGTATTTTCAATGCTATTAGGAGCCTCCCTGCAATTAACCAATATGTATGGAGATACATTTTTGCACGATTTTGCTAAAATTCCAGAATTTAAAGACCTATTGGTTATTGAATATCCTGCGATAATCATGTCAATTTCTCAAATATCCGAAACTTTATTTATTCTGGCCATTCCTTTCTTTCTAAAGCGTTTTGGAATTAAAAAAGTGATGCTGATAAGTATGGTTGCCTGGGTGATTCGTTTTGGTCTTTTTGGCTATGGAGATCCCGCCGATGCCCTTTGGATGATTATCCTCTCAAATATTGTGTATGGAATGGCATTTGATTTCTTTAATATTTCGGGTTCATTATATGTAGAAACACAAACAGACTCCAGCATTAGAGCCAGTGCACAAGGCTTGTTTATGATGATGACCAATGGCTTTGGTGCTATTTTTGGCAGCTGGAGTAGTGGTGTTATCATTGATAAATTCTTTTTAGATGCCAATGGTCACTATCAGTGGCAAGATATATGGCTAACATTTGCAGCCTATTCACTCTTTATTACTATTACTTTTGCTATCTTTTTTAAACATAAACACGAACCTGAAAAAATTGGGGCAATAGCGCACTAAAAAACCACAGCTGAAAAATGAAACAATATTTAGAATTATTAGATAGGGTATTAAAAGAAGGTGCGAACAAATCTGATCGTACAGGTACCGGAACAATGAGTGTTTTTGGTCATCAAATGCGCTTCGATCTTAATAAAGGCTTTCCGGCTCTTACCACTAAAAAACTACATCTTCGTTCTATTATTTATGAGCTATTATGGTTTTTACAAGGCAATACAAATGTAAAATATTTACAAGAAAACAAAGTGCGCATATGGAATGAATGGGCTAGAGAAGACGGTGAGTTAGGCCCTATTTATGGCTATCAGTGGCGCTCATGGCCTACAGCCAATGGCAAACATATCGATCAAATTAGTCAAGTCATCAAATCAATACAAGAAAATCCCAATTCGCGCCGTCATATTGTAAGCGCCTGGAATGTGGGTGAGATTGACAATATGGCTTTACCTCCTTGTCATATTTTATTTCAGTTTTATGTGGCTGATGGAAAGCTAAGCTGTCAGCTCTACCAACGTAGTGCCGATATTTTTCTGGGTGTACCCTTTAATATTGCCAGCTATGCTTTATTAACTATGATGATAGCCCAAGTTACAAATTTACAAGTTGGTGACTTTATTCATACTCTAGGTGATGCGCATATCTACAATAACCATATGGAACAAGTGCAATTACAATTAACTCGTGAACCCCGATCGCTCCCAAAAATGAATATCAATCCAAATATTAAAGATATCTTTAGTTTTAAATATGAAGATTTTGAATTAAGCGATTACGACCCATACCCCGGTATAAAAGGCGAAATTTCAGTTTAAAACCTCTTATTGTTTAGCTATTTTTGAAGAAAGATGAATTTAAAGCTACGCTAAGTTTGAATAGCAACTCAAGCAGAATTATCTACCACTTGTTATTCGGGAGAGCTTAGAGGTACAATGCCGAGGCTCTGGTGGTCTCGAAAGCTATCGGGATGTATTCCGACACTATTAACAAAAAGCTGTAAACCGAAAAATAAGATGAATATGAATTTTATGCTCATTTTGCTAATTTACTAAAATTTGAGATTACTTATTTAGCACAATTTTCCCTCTATAAACAACACCACCTATTTTTGTTTGATAAAAATAAATACCCACCGAAACACTACTGCAATTCCATAAGACTTGGGTTTGAGCGGCATAAGCTTTTAATAGGGCGATGCTCTTTCCAAAAACATCAACAATTTCTATTTCTACTTCGTTATGATGTTCTGGCAAATCAATAAACAACTGATTGACAGCAGGATTGGGATAGGTTTTAAGGCTGGGATAAGAGGTGCTATTTATACCATCTAAAGGATCATATAAACGATATATCCAAGCTGATTTTCCACTATTTATGGGGTAGGGTGTGCAGCTTACATCTCCGGAGTAGGTATCATTTTCTTCAATAATACCAGCTATCATAAAATCCCTTTCTCCTATTCTTTTTACGGCATTATCGGTATGATAAGAATATCCAATAGGACCATAGGTTCTGTTCCAGATAATATCTCGGTTAGCATTTAACTCTAATACCCATGTATTACTAGTGCATACCTGGTTATCGGGGCAATGTAAATGATTTACATCTCCATTTTTAGATTTACTAGCTCCAAATAGAAAATAACCATTATCAACTGTTTTATAAAGCTGTCTTCCAGAATCAATATCAGTACCTCCAAAGCATTTCTCCCATAATAAATTACCAGTTTCATCAATATGCACCAACCAAAGATCGGATTGTTCTTCATCTCCATGATTATAAGAAACATCGCCGTCATGTGATTTTGTTAGTCCTATAAAAGTATAACCTCCATTATCCTCAATAATATCAAACCCAACTTCCCAATCAGTTCCTCCAAGGCAGTTTTGCCAAAGTATTTCGCCTGTTTCATCTAAAGCTACTAACCAAATATCACGAGTGCCATTATCGTTATGACCTTGACACTCTACCATACCTCCTGAAATATCCATTTCGCCTAAAACAATAGTTTTGCCATCTTGGGTTTGCATTACACTACCTGCAAAAGTGCCATAAGCATTACCCAATGTTTTCTCCCAAAGTATTTCTCCATTGGCATCTATTTCACAAACCCAAATATCGGTATTGCCGTAATACTCACTTACATCGCCTCCGCCTGATTGAAAGAAATCCATTAATAAAACCAATCCTCCTTCTTCGGTTATTTTGGCCGTGTGTAATTCTTGTACTCCTAGAGACCCATAGCGCCTTTCCCAAATAATATTTAAATCGAAATCGGTTTTTACTACCCATAAGTCTACATAGCCACCTATGGGTTCAGATTGTACATCTCCATCTGTAGATTGAGTATAACCAATAAAATAAATATAATTATCATATACCTCAATATCCTGGAAAACATCTTCGCCACTCCCTCCAAAGCATCTGTCCTGTATTAAGTTTCCAGAACTATCTAAAATTAAAGCCCATTCATCAGTATCACCATGATAGTTTGTGAAAGCTTCATTGTATCCATGTATAGTAATTGAAGTGATAATATTACTATTAGATAGTACCTCAATTGCACGAGCTCTACTCCAAGTATTACTTCCTCCAAAACACTCATCCCAATCAATGATCATTTCTTGGGAAGAAACTATAGATGATAATAAAACAAAGATGTAAATAAATAATTTTTTCATAATAAATTTTTCTTTCGTTAATAATTATTTTCATTAATTATATATTTAATTAAATCCCATTCATTGTTTTCGTAATCATTATATTTTATCAAACCAATATTTTTAGCATAATAAAGATCTTTTAATGATTTCGTATGGGTTGAATCTGAAACAAAATATAAAGCCTCAGGGAAATAATCATTATGAATAGTAAGATCAACTACACCCTTATATGTTAAGCCACTGTATTTCGTATTGGGCTCGCAACAACAAAAGAAAGAATATGGAGTAGATATTGAAGAACTGTAAAAACAATAACGGTCATAATTACACATACTAAAGAACTTTTCACTGCCTGTAATTGTGGAGCTTTTAGTAATAAATATTTTTTCAAAAGGCTGACCATGTGGATTATCAATAATTACTTGATTAAGATTAGTAATGCTTACTGTGTCTTTTATACCATTTTGATTTTGATATATCCAAAAGGACCCTTTATTAAATATTACATAGGATTTAAGTTCATCTGAAATGTAATATACTGGTTCTGTTTCCTTTTTTGAACAATTAGCATTGTTAAATAGAATAAAAATGCCTAATATAGAAATAATCCGCATTTTTTTATAAAAAGTATCCATGAATATATCTTTTTTATTTTTTTGACAAAATAGCCATATCTTCCACATTGATGTGAGTACTTTTATTTTCATAAACTAAGTTTAATAATTATTAAAAGGCTTTCAGCCATTCTGTACAAATATGACCTGTCCTTTGGGCATATGCTGGCGGCTTATTTCTTTGCATAATCCTATGCCCGAACAAACTTATTCTTGCCTAAAACAAATAAACGATATATGATGTT
>JAOZUW010000070.1 GCA_029938465.1 Bacteroidales bacterium
CTATCTTTCAATTTCTGGTGGACAAGTGGCCAAAGAAACCATGATAGCTGCTGTATCGGCAATATTTGCGTTAATCAGTAATTTGTCTAATAATGCATTAGCATGTGTGTAACTAGGACCTTTTAGGTTTACACGACGTGGATTTTCACTTCCATCGGTTACCATATACATTCCATATTCACCACGTGAACTTTCACACTTCATATAGGTTTCTCCTTTTGGAATTTCCCAGTGCATTACGTTTGGTGTAGGTGCTTTTATTTCGCCTTTTTCTGGCATTTTGGCCATAATCTGACGAATCAAATCAATCGTCATCTTTAAATCATGCCAACGAACTACTGAACGAGCATAAACATCTGATTCAGTTGTTGTAAAAGGCTCAAAATCTAGCTCAGCATATTTTAAGTAGGGATGTGTTTTTCTTATATCACGCATCACTCCAGCAGCACGAGCAGATGGGCCATAAACGCCATATTTATCTATCCAATCCACTGGAATCACGGCTAATCCTTTGGCTCTTTTTTTGAATACACTATTATTGTACATCAAATCATTGATATTCGCCAAGAATTCATCGGCTAACTTTAGATTTTCTTCCATTCTCTTTTTGAAACCATCAGGAAGTAATCCACGAACACCACCAGGAAGGATATACATATGGTAGACTCTACCACCTGTTAACTCTTCGAAACGATCTAAAATAAGGTCGCGAACATAATTACCCCACTGGTAACCCAAACCAAGGGCAAAAGTACCAGCTTGACCAGGAACTCCACGAAGGAGTACTTGTAGTCGTGCCATTTCTAGAGCCAATGTACGTAGCCACTGAGCAGTTTCAGGAACTTCTATTCCAGCAAGATCTTCTATACAAGCAGAAAGGATATACTCGTTTGGATCTGGCTCAGCCACACACATACGAATACAAGTTGGAAAACATTGGATGAATTTTCTTCTTTCCATCAGTTTTTCAAAACCACGGTGTAGGTATCCTACATGTGTTTTTGATTCTACTATTTCGTCTCCATTCACTGTTAATTCAAGCGACATATTACCCGTAACACCAGGGTGCTGAGGGCCTTGCCATATCTTTAAATATTTATGAGAAGCCAAATCTACGATTGGTTTTCCATCTTTATCCAGTTCCGGATATAAGCTCCGGTCGGCATTCATTTGAAACATATTTTTTAAATCCATTATCCTTCTCCTTAATCCTTTGGATATAACTTCGATTTCATATATTGAGTTGGGTCGTTGGTTTTTCTGCCCGGTCTTGGGAAGAAAGTCTCTTCGGAGTATTTCTTGGTATCGAAATCTCTTCGATAGGGAGGAATATCATCCCAACCTTCGAGGATAAAACTTTCATCTACTCTTGGACTTCCAGGAAAATCTATTCCAAACATCTCTTTCAACTCTCTTTGATAGGTCATCATGTTTTCCCAAAGGTGATGAGCCGATTCCATAGTGGCTCCTTCACGATCTATACCTACACGAATACCTATCTCATTTCCGTTTTCTGGATTATTCAATAAATAAGTTAATTGAAATACTCCATCTTCTATCCAATCTACTGCAGTGAGTAAAATTAGACTGGAATAACCAGCATTTTCTTTTAGCCAAGTTACCATTGCAATAGCACGACTTTTATCAACAGTAGTGAATGCCAAGCATTCTTTTTGCTGAATGGTATCTGTGGTTTGAAACCTGCTTTCTATATCTTTTAAAAAATCTTTCATGATTTCTATCTATAATGTCATAACATTGATTGTTCTACCAGTTAAAATCTGGCATGTTCCAATCCTTAATAATTTTCTTTTGATTAGCCTTATACCAATCGAAATTGCGGGCGTATTCATTTGCTTTTTCCCCTTTACCTTCTTTAATCAACTCTTTTAGTTTGCCAAAACCTGCTAAGAGAGCTTCTGGGCGTGGCATACAACCAGCTATATACACATCCACAGGCATAAAGTGATCTAATCGATTGATGGTATTATAACTATCCCAATACATACCCCCATTAATGGTGCAGCTGCCTAAAGCAATAATATATTTAGGGCTAGGCATTTGCTCATAACTTCTGATGGCTCTTTTTAAGGTTTTTACCGAAAGATAACCAGAGATAATAAATACATTTGACTGACGAGGTGTAGGTCGCATTTGAACACCATAACGATACATATCGAAACGGGGTGTTACCAAAGGTGGAATTTCTATACTTCCACAACCAGTACCAAATCCTAAAACCCAAAGGCTTTCAGCACGAGCCCAGTTTAAGAACTTCTCAACAGCTCCTTTACGAGGTTTTAGTTCCTTAGGTCTTTCCTGACAGAAATAATCGTCTAATGGATCAATCTCTATGATACTTCCGTCAGGTGCTGCCACTTGACGTTTTTCGTTTTCAGGTGCAAGGAATTTATCCTTGTACATATCTGTTAGTGCTTTCTTATCGAAATCTTTTTCCATTGCTTACAAATAAATAATGATTGCTATTATTCCTAAAATCGTAGGCCATTTTAAAAACCAAACTACGCTCTGCTCAATTCTGAATCTTGGGAATACTGTTCCTACAAATACCGACCAGAAATAGATTAAAAAGGTTTTAATAATGAGCTCGAACCAACTTGTTGCGCCACCAAAAAACAGATTCATAAATAAAGCTGCTTCTGCTACGTGAAGGATAGCTCCGTTTGTTCTGAGTACTCCTAAAAATGTTCCGTGGTACTCGGTAGGAGGTCCTATTGGAATTTCATTAGGTGCTTTTACTAAGTTGAATGGGCTGTGACCAAAAGCTCCAAGAAGCGAAAGCATAGCTGCTATGGTAGCAAAAGGATTGGTCATCACTGTCCAATTCATAAAACCACCTTGCTGAGCTGCTACAATATCACTGATAGAGAAGGTTTGGTATTGTATAGCCAATGAAATGACGGCTAATGTCATAGGTACTTCAATTGTTGTAAATTGAGATAAACCACGACTAATGCCAATAGCAGAATATGGTTGTCCACCCTCACCAGCACCAAGTGCCATTCCTAACATTCCAAA
This sequence comes from Bacteroidales bacterium, assembly GCA_029938465.1. Lineage (GTDB taxonomy): Bacteria > Bacteroidota > Bacteroidia > Bacteroidales > UBA12170 > UBA12170. The sequence continues at coordinate 3,040 of JAOZUW010000070.1, forward strand.
AAACTGGAAGTAGAGAATGAGGATTAAATCGCCAGAGAATGAATAGTTCGACCATAAAGCAGAACCAAATATCATAGGCATAAATAAGAACATTCCAACGCCACCCATCAATCTAAAGACAGGTCCAATATAAAACATGGTACCATGAGTTATTTGCGAACGTAAAGAATATAATTTTGCGAGGTCAATCCAAGGCTGATACCATGGGATTCCATATCTTCCAGCTACACGAGCACCAATTCTTCTCATGGTTGAGCTCATCAGCAGTCCCCAGTTTGTTACAATGAACAAGCCTAGCAATGTCCAAAGAAATTTAGTTAAACTATAATCCATTTTTATAATCCTCCTATTGTAATAAGGTAAAATACTACTATAAATACTATCACATGTAGTGTGTAGTTTTGAATACTACCACTATAAATTCTTCTTAGCCAACCAGCTATATCAAGCACCATATCACTAACAGTATTCCAGAAATTAGTTATTCCGGGAGCTACTAAGAATCCTAATGCTTTTTTATAACCTGCATATATATTATAACTTACATGTGTTGTTTCGGGTCTGAATGGTCGTTCAGCTGCATAAACAATATTAAATTGTTTTACTTTTTGTGCTTTGCGACTTAATGAAATCAGCCAGCCTAATAAAAGAACAAAGGCTGTTCCAACTACTATCATAATCGTTGTCCCATCCCAATAACCTAATTTTGTAAATGCTTTTGTTCCTTCCCAGCTTACAATTTCTGTATTAAAATAGGGATTTAACATTTCTCCTATAGGTTGTAATACATATTGTGGGAATGCTGAGAATATCATAATTCCAATGATAAGTACATATACAGGACCTAATATCCACCAACTTATCTCTGTCATATTTCTATGGTTGTCTTTCAACTGACCTAAGAAAACAGAGTGAATAAGTTTATAGAGATATAAGAAAGCTATGATACCTGCAAAGAAGATGATAGCTCCTTGGAAATACCAACCTTTCTCAATAATGGCATTATAGAATAACCATTTTCCAGCAAATCCTGACAATGGAGGAATACCACCAATAACGATTATAGAAATTAATACGGCAATAAAGGAGAATGGCATTTTTTTAATCATACCACCCATTTCAAACATATTATGTGTTCCAAGCTTCACAACAATTCCACCGATAACGAGGAATAAGATAGACTTAAACATAAAGTGATTGATAGTATAGGTAAAACTAGCCATCCAACCCATATGTGTCATAATAGCCAGACCAAATAAAACATATCCTAATTGTGCTATACTGGAATAAGCCAATAACCGTTTTGCATCTTCTTGAAATGCTGCACTCATGTTTCCTACTAAAGTAGTCAAAGCTCCAACCCAACCTAATACATATAGTAGCTTTGTGGCATTTGGATTATCGGTTCCTATAAATAAGAATAATAACATTAAACCAAATACACCCGCTTTTAGTAATATAGCAGATACCATAGGTGAAACATCAGATTCAGCTTCGCCGTGAGCACCAGGTAACCAAATATGAAGCCCTAAAGATGCTGTTTTTGTCATAAACCCAACAGCTAACAGACTATAGGCTAAAGTGGGTAAAAAGCTAATATTTCCTAAGGCTGTTAATCCGGCATCTAGGTTGCTTCCATAAGCTAAGCCAAATCCCATTAATATGGCATATGCACCAGCTATAGAGAATAAGATATAACTATAGGCGTGAGGCATAGATCGTTTTCCGCGAATAATCAAGAAATAAGAACCAGCGGTCATTAACTCCCAACTAAAGAAGAAATCTATCATACTGCTAGCCTCGATAATCCCAACTAAACCAGCAAACATTAACAATGCCATGGGATAGAATCCTTTTCTTGTCCCTTTTTTTGAATAACCAGCTGCCAATGTTATTACTGCACCTCCTAAGAAAATAACAGCGAATATTTGGCGCATTAAATCGTCTTCAATACGAGGCCAAAGATCTATCATATACCAAACTACACCACCAATTGAAAGGGTGTTTTTTATATAAACAGGTAAAAAGTCTAATGCAAACATAACCAAAATGAATAATAGAGGGATATAGTTAATATATCTTCCAAATTCAACCATTGGAGTAACATAAACGCCTAAAACATATAAACTCATGCCCATTACCCATATAGGAATCATTTTATTCCAAGTAATGTTTAAACTAGGTAATTCTGAATGATCTAATTTGAGTGCATAGCCTAACCAACGGAAAAGATAAATACCCTCAATAAAACTACCCACTAAAATCACAGCAATCCATACCAGTTGACCTTGTGTGCTTAATGTCATAATAAGTTCCCACTTTGCAAAGAAAGAGGGGAATGGAGGGAAACCAATTAAAGCAAAAAGGAAAGTTCCAAAAAGGAATAATAAAAATGGGTTTTTGCGAAGAGCAGCCCAATCTTTTATATCATTTGCTTTAAGAATTCCAGAAATCCAGAATAAACCAGCTTTAGCAGCATAATGACTGATTAAAATACCAAAAGCAATAAAGGCTGTTTTATCTCCTAAGTAATCTTGTAATCCTAATATGATCATTAACAAACCAACTTGTCCGATAGATGAATAACCTAATAGTCGGTTTGGTGTATTTTGTCGAGTACCCATAAGATTTGAACCCACAAAGGTTAAAGCTCCAATTAAGGATACATAATAATACCATTCCTGTCCGGCAATTGGCATTACTTTATAAAGCACATAAACACCAGCTGAAGCTACAGTAGCTGAAACTAAAGCGCCAATGCCAGGATGAGCAGCAGTATATACATCTAGCCCCCATCCGTTTGCAGGGAAAGGTTTAAGTTCAAGAATAAAAGCAACTAAAATTAGGAAAACAGCAACAGAGCTCGCTTTTATAGTACCTAAATGTGCTCCTATCATATCATCAATATTTAATGTTCCCGTGAAGGAATAGGCAAAGATGATACCTAATAGTAAAAGACCTGAAATGATTCCAGTAGCTATTAAATATTTCATGCCAGCCTGAAATGCTTTCCCGGTGTTACTCATTAATACCAATCCTGCAAGAGCAATACTTTCAATTTCCAAGAATACAAATAAGTTGAACATATCACGTGTCATCACGGTTACATTCATACTCATAATAAATACCAAGAATATCATTTTGAGCTGTTCGCCTTTTTTGCTAAAGGTTTGGTACATATAAGTTGCACCTAAAAGACCTGCCACATTGATGATGAAAGTTAAAATAGCCTCTTCCATTCCCATTTGTAGATTTATGGAGTAAGGAGGCTTAAATCCCGCTGTAAATATTTGAGTTGTAGTTACAGAATCAGTGAGAAAAGCCCATAGCCATTGACCAGATATAAAGGTCATTGCTGCCAATCCTAACATCAGTAAAGCTCCTGTAATGCCCTTTAAGGCCTTGCCAAACAAGCCCATAGCGAAAGCTAGGCCGAGTGCAATTGCGATAATATAAATTGGTCCTACCATTTTAGATCTTTAAAATTGTTGATATCCAATGATTTTTTGTCTTGGTGTAATTTCACTACATAGGTAAGCATCAAAGCAGTAACTCCTAAGCCAATAACAATGGCTGTAAGTACTAATGCTTGTGGTACAGGATCAACAATATTGGGTGTTGTTCCAGCTGCAGGTATTGCATCTAATATTGGAGCGGAAGCATTGCGGATATATCCAATACTTACCATAACTATATTAATGCCTGTATTAAATAGAGTAAATGCAATGATGATCCGCATCAGGTTTCTCATATACATAATTCCGTATAATCCCAACAGAACCAATGCAAAACCTATCGATATGATTATATATTCCATAACTAATTATTTTTCATTTTGATTGTGAGACATTGAGCCGACGATATTAGATAATTCTGCTCCAACCTTTAGTCCAACGAAAATATAGATAAGAGGAATGGCACCTGCACTTAATAGTGTGCCAAATGTTCCCAGTGACATAATTCTATTGTCCAAGAATCCTCCTGCTAAAACAATTCCAAGAGCTCCAATAATAATAAAACTCAATCCTGAAATAGATTCTACAAAGCCAATGATTTTATGACTGATTTCTAATTTTGGTTTAGCCATTAGCATTAAAAGAATGGCGGAGGCAATAACTGCACCTCCTTGAAAACCACCACCTGGGGTTAAATGTCCATTAATGAAAATGTAGATACCTACCAGCATAATAATAGGAGTAAGTACCTGAGAAGCTATAGATAAGATTTCGCTAGTTGGTCTTAGCTCCTTTTCTTCTATTTCATCTTCTTTTCTAAAACTTAGTGCAAAACTAAGAATGGCTGCTGTAAGAAATAAAATACTTACTTCACCTAAGGTGTCAAGACCTCTATAAGTAACAACCACTGCAGTTACTAAGTTAGCTGCACCAACTTCTTCTGCTCCGTTTTGTGCATAATACTCACCTAAAGTACTTAGGTTTTCTTTGCTGTCGTATGCCTGATACAAATCGAATATAATCAATCCCATTCCGGCTACTAATAGTAATATTAAAAATTTCTTAACCATTTCTTTGTCTTATTTTATTGAGTACATAAAAGAAGATAGCTGTTGTAAGTCCACTTCCTATGGATGCTTCAGTCATAGCTACATCAGGTGCAGCTAGAAGTAGAAACAAAATAGATGCAAACAAACTTACTAAACCAGTGGCAATAATGCCTACTGTTAGTTTTTCGTGATGCAGGGCAACATAAGCTGCTATTAAGCTAAGTATACCTATAATGATTGCAATAACTATATACATAATTATTCCCCCGTTTTTTGAGTTCTTACTTTGCGATGAAGAGCAGAACGTTCATCTACTTCTTCTTTCTCTTTCAGTTGGTCAACTATCGTTCTGCTACTGAATGGCACTTTAATATGATAAGCGGCACGAGCTAAAACGTGTGAAGAAACCGGATTGGTGATAAGTACAAATAATACCAGTATGATTAGTTTTCCATACCAGTGAGGATAAATGAAAAACAAACTTGATATGGATAATATAGTACCCATTGTGGAGGCTTTTGTGCCTACTTGAATTCGGTTATAGGAGTCTGGCATTCTCACCAATCCAATAGAACTGATAAGAAGGACAATAGAGCCAAGAATGGCAATAACTCCTCCAATAATTTTTAAATATTCTTGATCCATGATTTAGATATTTCTGATTAAAAACCCTTTTCGAGGAATCTTGCTACAATAACAACTCCTAAAAACCCTAATATTCCATACACTAAGGCTACATCTAAGTATATTACCTTATTAGATAAAGCTGCAATAAACCCTATCAATGCCAAACTTGCAATAGCCATCACATCAAACGAAATGATTCTATCAACTTTGTGTGGTCCTTTTACAAAACGATACATGCTTATGATCATGCTAAGCAAGGTAATCCCTGCAGCTATTTCAATTAATAGATTAACCATACATTACCTCCAGATATTTTTCGAATTTTTCAACAATTAATTTTGTACTTTTCTTCACATCTGTCGATTGAACATCTATCCAGTGGATAAATAAGGAATCATCTTTTAGCTCTAATGTGAATGTACCAGGAGTAAGTGTGATAGAATTAGCCAATACAACTCTTGCAATTTTAGATTGCAATTTTGTTTTCACTTCTACAACACCTGGTTTAATTGGTAGTTTTGGTGAAATTACTCTTAATGCAACATCTATATTTGCTTTTATCAATTCACCTATAAAAGTGATCAGAAAAAGAAAAGAGTAAAGAATAGCTTTTGGATTCATTTTTAGATTGGTAAAAACATCACATTTTCCACATAATAAAAATGGTAATACCAAACTGATAAGCAATCCGCTTACCACAACCTCTATGGCCAAGCTGTTATTGAGCAAAAGCCAAACACCCATTAGGGTGATAAACATAATGATGTAGTTTTTAAACTTCATTTTTTTATTTTTAAAACTATTTATCTTTAAAACAAGCTTATATTATCTCGTTAATATATTTGTTATATTGATGATATATAGATACTTGAGTTGGATAAAAGTTAGTTAAGCATTTTTATCTTTCTCAATTGCAAATCTATATTATTGAATGTAGATATAATCTTAATCCCCTATGAAATAGGATGGCTTTTTTAATAAAATTTGATAGCTGTAATTACATCTAAAGTTGATAGAAAAATAAACAGGTGATAATAAAAAATATATCACCTGATAGTATTTGAACAGATAAATACTGTATATATTATGACCAATTGATTAATTTTGTACTTTCGCAATTCAAAAAATAGCTAATGGCAATAGACACTAATGATTTTCAATGTGTAATCTGCAAATCTCGTTCAGATTGCTTTAATGATTTATCTAACAGTCAGTTAGAAGAAATATCTAAGTCGAAAATCAAGATTAATTATAATAAAGGTGAAACCATACGTAAACAAGGTTCCTTTAGTCGTGGTATTTTGTATTTAAGTAAAGGTATTACTAAGGTTTATCGCGAAATAGCTGAATCTGATCAAAATAGCATTGTAACATTTAATACTTCTGGGCAGATGATAGGCTGCGCTAGTTTATTTGACGAAAGAACAGCAAAGTTTACTGTAGTAGCTATGACAGATTGTACGGTTTGCTGTATTGAAATTGATGTAATAAAAGAACTGATGCATCAAAATGGTGAATTTGGAATAGAAATGGTAAGTGCTATTAATAAACAAAATAATTTACTACTTGATTTTTTAATTAGTAATAATCATAAGCAACTTCATGGACGCCTTGCCGAAGCTATACTTTTTTTACGTGAACATGTTTTTAAATCAGATAAATTTGATGTTTCATTAAGTAGAAAAGAATTTGCCGAATATACCAATATGAGTACTATGAGTGTAGTTCGTATACTTAAATCCTTTAAAGAAGATGGTCTTATAGAAGATGATCATGGAATGATTAGAATATTAAATGTAGATAAGCTAGAGCAGCTTAGCAGAAATGGTTAGTGTATTACCGCAAATTGAATTCTTGCTGCTGATTGTCCTTCACTTATTAATTCCACAATATAATAACCATTGAGCCATTGGGCTGTGTTTACCTGAACAGTATTTATTCCATACTGCGAATAAAATGGTGAGGAATATATTAACCGTCCACCAAGATCGTAAATTCGTGTTTCAAATTCAGAAGCCTTGCTTGTTTCATATTGAATATTCAATAAAGAAGAAGCTGGATTTGGATAAATCATAAAACTTTCTTGAGCTATAAGATCCTCGTTAATATAACTGGCAATTGAGCCATCTTTTATGGTAATCTCAATACCTGAAAATTCAGTTTGCTCCTCAGTAATATGAATATAAATAGGATGTGTTGTTAGACCCACCACCTGAGGATAAAGAATATATTGACCATAATCTAAACTACGAAAAGTAAATTCTCCTAAATTATTGCTAGGCCAGTGCTGCAGAGGATTCATGTTTTCGTCAAACAATATCACATCTACATTTTCTACAAATGGACGAAGACCCATATTTTCAATAGTGCCCGAAATAAAACCAGGACCATTTATTTGTTGTTCAGGATCTTGATTTATTAAATGAATATCGTATTCCCAATTATCTTCAGTAAGTTCTATTATTTCAGAATCTTCCCAAGTAACATGATCACCATAAAAAGTAAAAGAAAAATGACCATAATACGGATCTTCAATTTGCATACCTGCTTGCACAAAGTAATTCCCCTGATTTTTTTTGTAAAAGTAGTAATATCCAAGAGTATCAATATAAGCAGTGTCAATAGCTATTTCTGGATCTTCGGCATTAAATAAAATAGCTAGCCCTAATTCAAGGGGAAAATCACCAGTAAAAACGTGACCACCAAAACTGTATAAATCTTTTGGGTTATTGCTATTTTGTGCTTCGGTATATTGAAAGCTAAACAAGAGTATAAAAACAATGAGAACAGATAGTATATTTTTCTTCATCACTAAGCCTTCCGTTATTTAAATATATATTTGAATCCGATTTTAACTCCCAAACCATAAGGATTACCTGCTTTATTATCTTTAACCAAAGAGGTTATATAGTAGCGTGCATTGGGTTCTAGACCAAATAAGAATTGGTTTGTTATATGATAGTTAATACCCAAATTAACTTGCGCTTGCATATTCCAATCGGTACGATTATGCGATATGGCTTCTTTGATTTCTATATTCCCTTCTAATTCAGGTATGGGCATATTCTTATAGATAAGGAAACTATTGTTGAGACCTCCTTTGGCGTAAAAACTAAATTTTTCGTTTAGTTTTGTTGACCATCCTATATTAATAGGAATATTAAGGTAGATATAAGAATTTGGATCTTGTGCTACAACCACAGTATCGTTAATATCAAAAACATCCACTTTTAAGGTATGGTATGTGGGTATCACTTCATCGCCTATGGTTTCAAAAGTAACATCGTACACATCTTGATAGGAGCCTTTATAAACAGATTCTGTAGCTTGATAGTTTGCAAAAACATCATCTTTACTAAAGGAAACACCCAAGCCAGTTTCTGCAAACCATTTGCTGAAATGATAGGTAGCAGAAAGGTCAATTCCATAGGAACGAATATTATTATCGTTTTCGGGTAAAGTGGTCCATTCAGGTGAGAATTGTATACCAAATTCCCAATGTTTATAGTCATTATGACCAGCAGTCATTTTATCAATAGCATCATCATCAAAGAAATCATAGCCTGCTTTTGAGGCTTTGTTATTGGTATTGGATTTTGCTAATTCATCCTGTTTAATAAGGGTAGATTCTGCGATTTGAGTGGTGTTGGTATTTATCTCGTCAAGAATAATTCTTTGTTCTTTTTCACTGACCACTGCAATCTCAGTTTCTATTTTCTGTTCGTCTTGTGCATCTTCAAAAAACGCTTCTTCTAACTCAGCTACCTCCTTATTTTCTGCTTTAAGGTTTATCTGTTCTGTTGAGCTTATTTGTTGTTTTTGAGAAGCATTAATAGCTTCGAGTGATTCACTAATAATATGCTCCTCAGTATTTTGTTCAACAGCGATATTTTGGTGTTCAGCTTGAGAAGCTTTTTGGCTTGTTTCTATAGTTTCTGTTTGGTTTATATCTGTATCAAAATAAAAATAACCTCCAACAGCAAGCATAAAAGCAAATACAGAAGCAGCAGCCCAATACTTCCAGTGGGAAGACTTAGCAGCTGAGGAGTCCAAACCAGCAGCTTGAACACCAGCCCAAATATGTTCAGGAGGCATTACTTCATGTTGGTGAAGCTTGTCCCGAAAAATCTGGTCAAATTCTTTATTTGTTTTATGACTCATTTATTCTTTTTCAATTCTTTTTTGCAGATGGGCTCGTGCCCTCGACAATTGTGATTTACTAGTGTTTTCAGAAATATTTAAGAGATCAGCAATTTCTTTATGTGTATAGCCTTCAATGACATTTAGGTTAAAAATAGTTCGATAACCTTCGGGTAATTGTGTGATATGCTCCATAAGCTCTTTTGCCGACATTAGTTCAACAGCCGTAGCTTCCGTACTTTTCTCAAAAATTAATACCGTATCTATATCAGCCGAATTCCGGAATTTGAGATTTTTTTTATAGAAGTTTATAGCAGTGTTCACCATAGTTCTTCTTATCCATCCCTCTAGGCTTCCTTCACCTCGATAGCTTTTTAAATTAGCAAAAACCTTAATAAAACCATCTTGTAGAATATCATTAGCTTCGTCGCGATCCTTTGCAAAACGTAGGCAAACCGCATACATTTTGGGTGCAAACATTCGATAAAATGTTTCTTGTGCTGAGGCTTTACCCTGAAGGACTTTTTTAACTAATTGGTTTTCTTGCATGAAGAATTATTACAGCCGGTATTTATTCAACGGTAAAAATAGAAATATATTTCCAAAAACAATAAATCAATGAACTTAAAGCCCCAAATAAGTAATTATACTTGGAGGCTTCATCTATATGACAAATAAAAGAGCAAAATAGTTGCAGCTATTTTTAGAAAAAATTAAGAATTCTTTTGACAATGATTTAAATATAGTGTAAATCTATCTAGCAACTAATTAGAAGATATCAATTGGGAAGGGTTATGTTACACATACTAATTCAGTTTCCTTAATCTTCTATTAGTAAAAGTTCAAATGAAACTATGCCATAGTTGTCATATTTAGGAGAATGCAAGACAACTTCAGCATTTATAATGCCGCTTTCAGTAATAAGGAATTTTTGACGAAGAGTTTGAGTGAGTTCATTGCCTTGATCAGTTTTAATCCCCATAGGTTTAAATTCATTATCCAGAACTCTTAAAGTATAATTTGTAGAGCGGTTTTCTTCATTAGGCATTTCTAAATATAAACCAATCTCAAGTTTTCTTTCTTTGAAACTTGAATCGGTTATCAAAATAGCTTTAAAAGTATATGTTTTATCCGCTTCAACTGGAATTTTAAAGTTTTGATTATTGAACTTTATCCAATTATTTTTCGGAAATTCTGTTTTTTGCTGAAAAGAAACTCCAGATTGACAGGAGGTAATGACTATTACCAACAATAAGAAATAGAAGTAGCGCATAATAACTAGTATTTTTTATTTTAAGCTTATTTTTTCTGTATAATGCTGTTCTCCCATTTCTATATCAATCATATATATGGATTTGGGTAAATGGCTTAATTCCAAACTTTTATCTATTTTGTTGAATGAATTGCTATAAACCAATTGCCCTTGTAAATTGTAAATATTCAGGTTTTTATTCTGTGCATTACTATTGGGGATATGAATATTTACTATTCCATAACTTGGGTTTGGACCTATAGAAACTTCCAAATCACTGATTTCATTTTGAATACCTACATTTATAAAATCATAGGTAGTCGTATATAAACCCCTACCATGCGTTGCTGCCAAAACCTCTAAATCGGCTTCTCTTAATTGCAACATGTCAACTCTTACATTAGCCATACCTTGATTGTTAGGTTGCCAAATTGGATTCTCAACTGTTAGGTCATCACAAGTCCAAACCCCTAATTCAGTAGCAATAATAGCTTGAGTGCTTTCTTGCGGGTGGTAAATTGCCCAACGTACAGGCATATCTGGGAGATTGCCTTCTTTTTCTTGCCAGGAAGAGCCGCCGTTGTAGGTTTGCCAGATGGAACTTACGCCATAGTTTGAAAAAGTAACTAATAATGTGTCTTCAGAGCCTCCAATAGCTACACAGCTTACACTTGCTATTGGAAAATCGTTGGAGCCAATATTTGCACTCTCAGGTGTGTCTTGAGCTTCTTCAATTTTAAATAAATGTCCTGCCTGACTTCCTACAAAAAGGGTAGATTTTCCAAGTTCAGAATAGGGAGAGTAAGCAATATGAGTGTACCAGGTATTGATATCGGTACCAGTTGCAACCATATTTATTGTAAAATTGTTTGGAATGTTTTTAGCACGGAATAGAGTATTGGAATTTTGTCCAAAAAAACCAATTCCATTGCCATAAAGGATATTATTATCACTATCGAAGTCTGCAGGGCTAATAAAAGTACCTGTTCCGTTATCATATGCATTTCCTACGCCCTCATCGCCATTTTCGTACACTTGATATCTGTTATAATAATAGGAAGTCATAGATACCGAAGCATCGTTTTTATCGTAAAAGCAATAGGCTCCATCACCACCCATAATCATATCGTTAATATCTAAAGGTTCACCTTGGTATAAGAGTGTACCATTATCTTGTAAACCACCCATATGTTTGTGGTTCATTATCTGAGGATGAATAGCAGCAGTATAAAACTGAAGTGTAGAATAGTAATGATTTCTTTCTTTAAAAATAGGGTAAGAATTTGCGCCATTTTCTGTATAAAATACACCGCCATCTGAAGCGAAAATAATTTCATCAGAAGAACCGGGTTTAAATGCTATACAATGTTGATCGGCATGAATATAATCATTGCCTCCGCCATCATACATGCCTGCCCAGTCGCTAATATGGGTATATGAATTACCCCCATTTAGTGAATGATATTCATCTAAACCACCCACATAAAAATGGTTGGCATTGTTAGGATCTACACTTATGGCATAAGCATGCCAGCTTAGGCTTGCCCAATAGTTTGGGTCATCAGGTAAATTCATTTCTGTCCAGTTTTGACCTTTATCGGTTGACTTTAAAACAAA
>JAOZUW010000071.1 GCA_029938465.1 Bacteroidales bacterium
CCAATCAATTACAAAGATTACTATTCCTGGGGTGAAAATGTTAAGAGATACCTTAGCAGCCAAAGCTGAAGAATATAAAAACATTGTAAAAGCAGGAAGAACACACCTTATGGATGCCACACCTTTAACCTTAGGTGATGAATTTGGAGGTTATGTTTCTCAGTTAGATCATGGAATAAAAGCCATAGAAGCTACTTTGCCACATTTAAGCGAGCTGGCTCTTGGTGGGACAGCTGTAGGAACAGGATTGAATACCCCTAAAGGTTATTCGGTAAAAGTAGCAGAAACAATAGCAGAGCTTACTGGCTTGCCTTTTGTTACTGCTGAGAATAAATTTGAAGCCCTATCTGCTCACGATGCCATTGTGGAAACTTCTGGAGCACTAAAAACATTAGCTGTTAGCTTAATGCATATTGGTAACAATCTTAGATTATTAGCATCAGGACCTCGTTGTTCTATTTCTGAAATTAAATTGCCGGAAAACGAACCTGGTTCAAGTATTATGCCCGGAAAAGTAAATCCAACACAAAACGAAGCATTAACTATGGTTTGTGCTCAAGTGATTGGTAACGACGCTGCTATTACAGCAGGAGGAATGCAAGGACATTTTCAGTTGAATGTTTTTAAACCTGTAATGATTGCCAATTTACTTCAAGCTACTCGTTTGCTAGGTGATGTTTGTGTTTCTTTTAACAATAATGCAGCCATTGGTATTGAACCTAATATGCCAGTTATCAATCACAAATTAGAAAGCTCTTTAATGTTGGTAACGGCACTAAACACCCATATTGGGTACGAAAAAGCAGCGGCAATAGCCAAAAAAGCTCATAAAGAAGGTAGCACACTAAGAGAAGCTACTTTGGCTTTGGGTTATCTATCGGATGAAGAATTTACAGAAATTGTAGATCCTAAGAAGATGTTAGGTCATAGATAACTCATTCTATAAAAAACTACAAATCCTCTAAATATTATGTTTAGGGGATTTTTTCTGGGAGATATTTGATTTCTATTGTCTTTTATTCTAATCAATAACAAACACAAAAATTGTTAATATACAGGATGTTTGATTGAAATTTTTATATTTGCCGCTTATTAAAAAATAATTATCAAAAAAAAGAAAAGGAAAGTATGAAAACCCTAAAGAAAACCCTGATTCTATTATTTATTGGATTAATGAGTTTCTCTTATGCTCAAGATTTAAACGAAGCCGGTTCGGCATTTAACGATGGAAACGAAGCATATAAAGCTAAAAAATACTCATCTGCTGTTGAAAGCTATAAATCAAGCTTAGATATGTGCCAAATAATTGGCGGAGATGCTGCTGAATTACAAACACAAGTAGAAGGCCAATTGGTTAATGCACTTTACAGAAGTGCTCTAACTTTATACAAAAAAAGAAGTTTTGACCAAGCTATTATTCAGTTAAAAGAAACTAAAACTATGGCTGAAGAAATAGGTAATAATAAAATGGCTCAAAAAGCAGATGCTTATATTCCAAAAGTATATAGTAGCCAAGGTACGGGATTAATAAAAGAAGAAAAATACGATGAAGCTATTGTTGTTTTTGATGAAGCCATTGCATACTCTAATAAATGTGTAAACGCCTATTATGGTAAAGGCTTGGCATATCAAAAGAAGGGTGAAATTGATGTTGCTCTCGAAAACTATGATAAAGCTATTGAATATGGAGCCGAAAATCCAAAAGCAAAAAAAACACTAAACAAAACCCAATCAGCAGGAAGAAGAATGCTAGAAGCTAATGCTGCTAAAGAACTACAAATAGAACATACACAAAAAGCCATTGATTATTTAAACAAATCATTGACTTATGGTGACGGTACTACTAATACCTATCAACTACTTGCTATTGCCTATAATAAGCAAAAGAAAGCTGATAATGCTATAAAAGCTTGTCAATCAGGAATTGCTTTAAATGATGGTGATCAATCAAGTTTGAATTTCCAATTAGGTTTGGCTTACGAAGTTAAAGGTGATGCTACAAATGCATGCTCAGCTTATAAAAAAGTAACTAGTGGCCCTAATGTTAAAGCTGCTGAATTTCAGAGAAAAGAAGTACTGAAATGTAACTAATGAGAAGTGTTTCTCAATAATATAATAAATCCGAATCTTTATGGTTCGGATTTTTTTTGCTAAAGATGATAGGCTTCCTTGCCTGTGCTCTGATATAGCTGTAGCAATTTCATATATTGAACACCAGTTATTATAAAAAACATCAAACGTTTGCATTAATTTTTGATTCAAATTTTAATGATAATTTAAGATATTTAAAAGTCTAATTGCCTGAAATTAATTATCTTTGCACTCTGAAATTTGAAAAATATTTTTTAACACATAAATTTAAATAGTATGTCTACAATTAAAGTTGGAATAAACGGATTTGGAAGAATAGGAAGATTGGTGTTTCGCGCCGCAATGAAAATGGATAATATTCAAGTTGTTGGAATAAACGATTTGATTGATGTTGATTATATGGCTTATATGCTGAAATACGACTCTGTTCACGGTAGGTTTGATGGTGAAATATCTATTAAAGATGGTCACTTGGTAGTGAATGGTAAATCTATTAGAGTTACTGCAGAAAGAAATCCAGCTGATTTAAAGTGGAACGAAGTAGATGCTGAATATGTAGTAGAGAGTACTGGATTATTCCTTACTAAAGAAACAGCTCAGGCTCATATTGATGCAGGTGCCAAAAGAGTAGTAATGTCAGCTCCATCAAAAGATGATACACCTATGTTTGTTTGTGGTGTAAACCTTGAAAAATACACTGCTGATATGAGTATCGTTTCTAACGCATCTTGTACTACAAACTGCTTAGCTCCTATCACTAAAGTTCTTCACGATAATTTTGGTATCACTGAAGGATTGATGACAACCGTTCATGCAACCACAGCTACACAAAAAACTGTTGATGGTCCAAGTATGAAAGACTGGAGAGGTGGACGTGGAGCAGGAAATAACATTATTCCTTCTTCTACTGGTGCTGCTAAAGCTGTTGGCAAAGTGATTCCAGAATTAAATGGAAAGCTAACAGGAATGGCTTTCCGTGTTCCTACTGCTGATGTTTCAGTTGTGGATTTAACTTGTCGTTTGGATAAACCAGCAAGTTATGAAGAAATTAAAAAAGCAATGAAAGCAGCAAGCGAAGGATCCATGAAAGGTGTTCTTGGATATACCGAAGATGCTGTTGTATCTCAGGACTTCGTTGGCGAAAGCTGTACTTCAACTTTTGATGCCAATGCCGGAATCAGCCTAAACGATAACTTTGTAAAAGTAATCAGCTGGTATGACAACGAAATGGGTTATTCTATTAAAGTTGTAGAGCTTATCCAACATATGGATACTGTAAAATAATACTTCATTTAAAGTGATATAGAGCGTCTGTTATTGATTAATTTCAGACGCTTTTTATATTATTTGCATGCAGACTTTACCAAAAAACCACTATAATGTCTGATTACAAACAAAAAGAAATATATAAATTTCTAATTCTTGCAGCTATAATAGTGGCTATAGGTTTTCAAGGGTGGCGAACATTATTTAATAATTTTGCTGTTGAGAATGTAGGGGTTACAGGAGAACAGATAGGGATTATACAATCCATAAGAGAAATACCAGGTTTTTTATCCTTTTTAGTAATATATCTTTTAATCATTTTTAAGGAACAGAAACTATCAGCATTAAGTTTGCTTACTCTGGGGTTTGGAGTGCTTATAACTGGCTTTTTACCCTCTTTTGATGGTTTGATTCTTAGTACATTTATTATGTCAATTGGCTTTCATTATTTTGAAACAACCAGCTCCTCGTTAATACTTCAAAATTTTTCAAAGTACGACTCCGCTCTTGTTTTTGGAAGAATAAGAGCTGTGATGTCCTTAGGAAACATAGCAGTTGGAAGTGTTATATTTGGTTTGTCTTATATTTTACCTATACAGTATAATTTTATGCTTATCGGTATCGTCACTATTGGGGGTAGTATTTATTTACTTTTTAACCAACCAAAGGTGGATGAAACTCATCCGCAGCATAAAAAATTTATTCTTAGAAAAAAATATTGGCTATTCTATGTTTTGAATTTTCTCTCAGGTTCAAGGCGACAAATATTTGTGGTGTTTGCTGTATTTCTTTTAGTGAAAAAATTTCATTTCTCGATAGGAGAAATAGCCGCTTTGTTTATTATCAATAATCTTATTGCCTATTTTATAAACCCAATCATTGCTAAATCTATTAATGCTTATGGTGAAAGAAAAGTTTTGAGCTTGGAGTATTTGGCTCTTATTCTAATTTTTTATGCCTACACTAGCTGGGATTGGAAATTTGGCGTAGCACTGTTGTACATTTTAGATAATATATTTTTCAATTTTAGTTTTGGTTTAAAAACTTATCTTCAAAAAATTGCAGATCCAAAAGATATCGCACCTTCTAATGCTGTTGCTTTTGCCATTAATCATATTGCTGCGATTTTTATTCCTGTTATTGGTGGTTTGCTATGGATGAACCATTGGGAATGGCCTTTTTATATCGGTGTAGGTATTAGTGTTTTGTCCTTTGCTTTTGTGCAAAAAATTCGAACATAAGTATAACATCTCACTAGATTAAAAAAATAATGTACTTTTGAAAAAAATATCTCTATGATCAGGCATATCAGCATAACCGCTCTTGTATTTGTTTCTTTTACTCTTCAAGTTTGGGCACAAGAACAATCTTCAAATAGTGATACCGTATCAGGAAGTAATGATAAAGTAGCCCAATTAATAGAGAAAGTATTTAAATATGCACCCATACCATTTGCAGGATATTCGACTGAAACAAGTACTGTTTTTGGTATTACTAAATACAATGGGTTTAAGATAAAGAGTGAGATATTGCCTGATTCACTCATACAGCCATCCAGCATCTTGCTGTATGGTTATTATACTATGAATAATCAATATAAAATTTATGCCAATATAGATTTAATGCATGGCGATAATAAATACAATTCAAAATTCGAATTTTTATTATTCGATTACCCTTCACTTTATTTTGGCATTGGTAATAATAGTCATGAAGACGATGAGATACTTGTAGATTTTAAAAATATAATGTTTTCACCTAGTTTCGATTACAATTTTTATGAGCAAATGTATTTGGGAGTAAAATATACTTATAATAACTACCTGACAGTAGAGCCTGTAGAACCAGATACTATAATAGATGCTGAATTAATGAAAGCTAATGAAGGTGTTCAATCGGCTATAGGATTTAGGTTTTTCCGTGAAAAAAGAGATAATAGGATTAGAGCCAAAAAGGGATCTTACCTATTTATGTCCTATGATATTTATACTCATATTATAGGAAGCGAGTTCAATTATCAATCATTTTTATTAGATGCTCGAAAATATATGACTCCTATCCCTCAACTTACTATTGCAGGGCAGTTTTATACCGAAATAAAAACTGGTGATGTGCCCATACAATCTATGGCTGTTTTGGGAGGAACTGAACGAATGAGAGGAATATATGAAAACAGATATCGAGATAAAACAGTAGCTATGGGTCAAGTTGAGTTGCGCTTTCCTATTATTTGGATCATTAGTGGAACTACATTTGCTGGTTTAGGGCAGGTAGCACCTACTTATAGTAAATTTCAAGTGGATGATTTTAAATTTGGATATGGTGCTGGATTACGATTACTAATTGATGAGAAAACCAGTTCGGTATTGCGTTTCGATTTAAGTTTTAGAGATGGCGGTCACTCTATCTTTATTGGTTTTAATGAAGCATTTTAGCACCTCTGTAATATAGAAACACAATTCTTCCATTTAAAAAATAATATCAAGATCTATATTTATTTACAGCCAGGCAGCTTATCATTTTTATTATTTCACTTCAATCGCCCGTTTTATATATCTGCTGGAGTTCAATTAAAGCTTAATCCATATCATTTTGATTAAAAAACTGTATCTTTGAAAAAAACAAAAACATTATGGAAACAACACTACGAAATAAATGGTTCTTATTGATGATCAATGCCATAATTGCACTTATTGCAGGTGTGATCTTTCTTTTGGTCCCAGAAGAAACGCTACAAACAATTGGCTTTGCAGCAGGTGTGATCATTCTTTTAAGTGGTTTATTTTTAATCTTTGGAGCTTTTTCACACGCCAAGGAAAATAAAAATATGTTTTTTTGGCTACTCGAGGGTTTAATAAACCTCACACTGGGTATAGTTCTTATTATTAATCCCAGCTGGTTGGCTCAGTTTATTATGATTATTATTGGTTTATGGGCATTAATTTTAGGGATATATCAACTCTATATTGGTGTGGTACAATCCAAAACCCTTAACAATAATAAAATATTAATATTCAACGGATTAGCAACCACTATAATTGGTGTTATTATTTTATTTAAACCAGATATGATTGCTAGCTTTGTTCTTCAAATTATGGGAGTTATTAGTATTATTCTGGGAGGAATAATGATGTATTTTTCTTTTATGATTAAACGTTTCGAGAAAGAGATTATTAAAGAGACGGAAAAACAAATGGAAGAAAAAATTAAAGGCGTAGAAGAAGCTGAAGATGTTGAGTAAATGCTAGAATTACGTGATCTTATACTGCAAGAATACTCTAAAAATCATGCCGTATTTATTGGAGAAGTTCTCCAAGAAAAATCCTATTTACTACCTAATTTTTTACAAATTATATATCTAGAAGAAGAGCCTATCTCAAGAAGAGCAGCTTGGTCATTGCGTATTCTTTTTGATGATTCTCCTGCTACCCTACTACCTTATACTGACGAGTTGATAACACATTTGGAAAGCATTAAAACTGCTCCCATTTTGCGAGCATTTTTAGCCATTATTTCTAAAATAAAAATCCATGAAAAATGGCATAGCTTTTTACTTCAATACACTTCCGAAACTATATTAAACTCAAATAGCGAAATAGCCGTAAAAGCCTTTGCCATGGATATCTTCTTTCAAATAGGGAGATCTCAACCAGATCTTTTTTATGAGTTAGAACAAATGATAGACTACATTTATCCTGAAGCCAGTAGAGGTATTCAAAATAAATGTAAAAATATGACCAAATGGATTGAGAAGATTCGAGCAAGATCAGCTTAAGTAACTGATTTTAGCAACTGCAACCATCATCCTTATGCTGATGCTCATGATCATCATCGGTAGAACAAGAGCCATCTCCTGAGCCACAACCACAGCCTTGGTCCGCTGGAGGATTAAGCTCTTCATTTGTAGCTTCTCGTATCATTACTACCTGACCACTAAAATAAAGATTTTGGCCTGCTAAAGGATGATTAAAATCCATGGTTACCTGATCATCAGACACCTCAGTAATTCTACCGTTTAATCTATTACCCTGGCTATCTTGCATAGGTATTTGATTACCTATCGTTAACATTTCTTCATTAATTACCCCATTCTGCGCAAACATTTCTTTTTTTAAGGCTACATTTAATTCTTCTTTATAAATACCATAAGCTTCCTCTTTGGGGAGAATAAATTCAAAAGAATCTCTACTTTTCAACCCATTTATATGGTTTTCAAATGCAGCTAATAAATTACCTGTTCCAAATATAAATTCAATTGGTTTTTCACTATTTACTGTTTCTATGAGCTTACCTTCTTCATCGTTTTCTTTTAAGATATAGGTAAGTGCTACTACTTTTTGTTGTTCTATAATCATTTTATATTGCTTTATATCGTTTTTAATTTGGCGGCAAATGTAATATCAATTAGTTTTGCTTTTGAAGTTTAATAAAAAATTAGCAAAATCTTTTAAACCTTTTGTAACTAAGTTTATCTAAACAAACAAGATTAATCATACAATTGAAATAAAATAGAGAATGAAGAGCTTAAACCTACTGATAATAATAGCATTTATAATGCTTTTTTCACAAAATATTTTAGCACAAAAGCCCTCAGGTAAAGGTGGGCAAAAAGGTATGCAAAAGCCTGAAATAGGGCAAATTAGTGGCAAAATAATTGATTCTATTAGTGGTGAAGCATTGGAGTATACTACAGTTGCATTATTTAATAAAAAGAATGAAAAATTAGTGAATGGAACGATAACACAAAATAATGGTCGCTTCTATTTGGAAAAGATAAAACCAGGCTCCTATTATTTAAAAATATCTTTTATGGGTTATGATGATAAAATAATATCTAATATTATCATTAATAAAGAACGAAACCTGATCAATCTTCATAAAATAAAGCTTCAACCCAATATGCAAAATTTGCAGGAAGTTGTTATTGATGGGAGTGCACCACGAATAGATTATCAGATAGATAAAAAAGTGATTAATGTAGCAAAACAACTAACATCAACTTCCGGTTCAGCAGTAGATGTCCTAGAAAACGTGCCCTCTGTAAAAGTAGATATAGAAGGGAATGTAAGCTTAAGAGGAAGTGGGAGTTTTACTGTATTAATAGATGGTCGACAGTCTGTTTTAGATGCTAACGATGCTTTACAGCAAATCCCCGCCAGCACTATTGATAATATCGAGATTATTACCAATCCATCAGCAAAGTATGATCCAGATGGCGCATCAGGAATCATTAATATCATTACTAAGAAAAACAAACTACAAGGTTTTAGTGGTATAGTTAATCTAAATGCAGGATTGGATAATAAATATGGAGGAGATATTTTACTTAATTATAAAAAGCGAAAAGCTAATATCTATTTTGGTGCCGACTATAACTTAAGAAGTTATCCTGGTGATAGATATACTAAAAGATGGACAAAATCAGGAGATAGCATTTTTAATACTATTATGGATGGAAGTAATAATAGGCAACGCGAAATGTGGGGTTTTAAAACTGGCATGGATTATCAGTTGACCCAAAATGATATCATTGGAATTAGTGCACGTTTCGGTGAACGCAAAATGAACGGAACCACCCTTTCTGATTACGATGAATGGGTTTTCCCAGGAGAAACTCATAATTATTATAGTAATATTGATGAAATGGAACGGGGTGGTTTTTTTTATAGTATCAATGGAAATTATCAACATCAGTTTAAAAAGAAAGGTCATGATATTAAACTAGAAGCGTCATATAATACTCGGAATTTTAAAGATAATACGGTTAATGAATTACAAAATCCTGATGGCAGTATTGCAGATGGAAAGCAAAACCTAGAGGACGGCCCTGGAAGTCGTTGGGTAGCTAAAGCTGATTACACATTACCCATTGGAGAAAAAAGCAAGTTCGAAGCAGGTTTCCAAACACGTTTTTCAAATAGTGAGGATAATGTAGAGCTTTATAATTGGAATTTAGAAACAGGAGTATATGAATTGCAACCTCAATATAGCAATTTTACTACCTATAAAAGGAATATCCATTCATTATATTCTACCTATGGTGGTGAATTTGGAAAGCTGGGTTATCAGGCAGGGCTTAGAGGTGAATATACCTATAGGTTAATTAGTTCCAATGACCAATCTTTTGTTATAGACCGGTGGGATTTCTTTCCCAGCTTACATCTTTCATATAATTTACCTAAAGATATTCAATTAATGAGTAGTTATACCCGACGTATTCAACGCTCAAGAGGCTGGTATCTTGAGCCTTTTATTACCTGGACCGATGCTTTTAATGTTCGCCAAGGTAATCCGGAATTGCTTCCAGAATATATTGATTCTTTTGAGTTGGGAACAATGAAAAAGATAGGTAATAACAATATGATTTCAATGGAAGCCTATTACAGAATCACCAATAATAAAGTGGAGAGAGTAAAAAGTGTTTATGAAGGAAATGTGATGCTCACCACCTACGAAAATGTTGGTAAAGATTATAGCTTAGGTCTGGAAATGATGTTCAGTATGCAGCTTTTTGATTGGTGGGAAGTAGATTTAATGGGTGATTTATATAAATATAAGGTTGAAGGTATTTTATATGATGCCAATTTCTCTAATAGTAGTACTAATTGGAGCTCTCGTTTTAATAACACTTTTAATATTAAGAAAAATACTAAAATACAAGTGAATAGTATGTATAATGGTGCTAGTGTAACCGCTCAAGGAACTACAGCAGGATACTATATGATCAATTTTGCAGCAAAACAAGATTTTTTTGATAGAAAGTTATCTGCAACCTTCCAAGTGCGTGATGTTTTTAGTACTGCCAAACATGAATTCACTTCGCAGGGCCCCGATTTCTATAATTATAGCGAATATGAACGCAAAAGTCCCGTTGTAACTTTAAGTATTAGCTATAGATTTAATAATTATCGCCTTGAAAGGAAAAAATCAAATTCAAATGGAGAAGAAATGGAAGGTTTCTAGTCCTAAAAAATGTCATTTCGTTTTCTAACCAGATAAATTCAAATTTTCTAAATCCATATTATTCCTAAAGTCAATAGCGTTTACAGCTTGAATCAAGGATTAATTTTTATTGTTATTAGAATAACATTTTATTGTTATATTTGTAACAATTTTGTGTTTGTTTTCACAAAAAAATGAAATTTGATGATGATTGAACAAATCAATCTTTACTAATTAGAGAAATGTTTATGAATAACAACGACAATTTTAAGGAGAAGGACTATCACATTAGTCTTTTTAAACCTACAACCAAACTTGCAAAGTTTAACAAAAACCTAATTATTGGTTTATTCTCTATCTGGGCAATAGCCATTTTCGGCTTTCAGATTGTGCTGAGGGTCATTGAAGAACCTACGCCTGAAGCTGCTTTTTTAAACTATGAAGAGGTTTGGGGTCAAGTAAAAAACAATGAGGCAAGCGTGCAAGAAAAGCAAGTATTTGTTCAATCTGTACTCTCAGTATTAGGTAAAGTAACTGTAGCTACTTCAGATCGTGTTTTTTTAAGTAGTGCTGTTAATAATATAACGATGCAGCTGGTTCCTCAAAACGAAGAACAAGTCTTTCTAAGTAAAATTAAAGCCTTTAGAGAAGTCAATTATGGTGAAGAAAACTATCAGTCTTTAAAGAAGGATTTAGGCTATACCGCTGCAAAATATATTGGTGTGCCTGATTATAGCTTGGAAGCAAAACTTATCCCTCTTGAATTAAAAGCGGCTGAATCATCTCAACTAAATATAAAGAAGATAGAAATGATTATGCCCAAATATCTTATCCATAATCAATCAGTTTTAACAGATACTATTTTTCTGGGCTTCCCTTTTCATTATTTCTATACAGCTGTGTTTCTGTTGATCCTCTTCGTAGGTTTATGCCTGTTTTATTGTATTGCTACAGACAGAAAAATGCTGGAATTAGGAATAGAGGATTAAGAGAATTTGCTTTTACATAAACGAATTATAATATATAGACAAAATAAGATGAAAAAAATTATATTTACAATATTTATATTATTTCCTGGTTTTTTATTTGCAGCATCTTCTACAGAACTTGAAGGTGGTTTTAAACTAGGACCTGCATTAATATTACTTACTATTTTAGTGTTATTTATTTTAGTAGGTATCATTTTTAGAGCTAAAGATACCAATGATTTTTTTGCTGCCGGACGAAAGATTTCAAAAGTAGGATCAGGAATGGCTATCGCATCCAATTGGATGAGTGCAGCCTCTTTTTTAGGAATGGCAGCCTTAATGTATGGCTCAGGTTATCATGGCTTGGCTTATGTTATTGGTTGGACCGGTGGTTATGTTTTGCTGCTCATATTAATGGCAGGGCAAATACGAAAATACGGGAAATATACTGCTGCTGATTTTATTGGCGATCGTTATTATTCAAAAGGATTAAGAATAACAGGAGCTATTGTAGCTATTCTTATATCTATTGCCTATTGTGTTGGACAATTTGGAGGCATAGGACTTCTTTTTAAGTGGATTTTAGGAATAGAATATAGTTTAGCCGTTGTTATTGGAGGCTCAGTGGTGCTTACATATACTTTGATTTCAGGGATGTTAGGTGTTACTAAAAATATGCAGATTCAATATGTTATAATTATTATTTCTTTTTTGATTCCACTATTTTTACTCACCTATAAATTTGATTATTTTTGGTTGTTACCACAAATTGGATATGGCTCAGTAGTGAGTGATATTGTAACAGGAATTCCTGCACCTGAAGTGGCTGGAATGCTAAATTCATTTGGTAATGATTTTGCTATTTCTCCTAGTCCGGAGTATGCCATGCCTTGGGACCCTTCTTCAGGAAAAACATTTTTCCAATTTATGGCTATCTCATTCTCTTTGATGGTTGGAACTGCTGGATTGCCGCACGTTATACAGCGTTTTTATGTTGTTCCTAAGGTTCGCGATGCACGATGGTCAGTTGTTTGGGGATTATTTTTTATCAGTATTTTATATTGGAGTGCTCCTGTATATTCTGCACTTGGTACTATTTTATCTGCCAGTCCCGAAGTGGGGAAATTATCAAAAGATGCTATTGTAGTTTATACGGCACAATTAGGAAATATAAACCCATTAGTGGTAGGATTATTAGCTGCCGGTGGTGTTTCTGCTGCATTTTCCACGGTTTCTGGTCTATTAGTAGCCGGAGCTTCTGCATTTTCTCATGATTTGTATGTTAAAGTTATAAATCCTAACTGTTCACCAAAAAAACAATTGCTGATGGCACGTATAGCCACAGTTTTAATGGCCATTATCGTTTCTTTAATAGCCTTGCTAAAATTAGCATTAATAGGGCAATTAGTAGCTGTAGCTTTTTCTTTGGCCGGTTGTACTATTTTCCCATTATTCTTATTGGGAATATGGTGGAGTGGCTCCAATAAAAAAGGAGCTATTGCCGGTTTATTAGTGGGTGGCGGCATCTCATTAATTGCTATTATTTATTTTATTGCTACAAAATTTGGGTTAATACTCCCTGCTCAAGATTTTGTTAATTACTGGCTAGGAGCTTGGTATTTTGCATGGATAGGTGCACCACTAGCTATTATTGCTAACATAGTTGTATCTTATTTCACGGAAGAAACACCTTTGGCAATTAGAAAATTCTTAGTTGAAGAAGTGCATAGCTAAATCATGAAACTAAATAGTCATATTGATAAAAGCACTGCAATAATCGTCGCAATTATGATGGTTATTGTGGTGATAGTTTTGGGTATTTCATGGCAGCACTATGGAAATATTAACGAATCGGAAGATCCAAGAGTAATATCGGCAAAAACACTGTATATAAACTATGATGCCTTAGCTGTTGAAAAAAAATATGATAGCATTTTTCTTTTACTCTTTGAGATGGAAATAATTTATAGTCAATATGCTGATTATAAAAATTCTTATGAGATTGGAGTGATATGTAATAATAGAGCTGCCACATTAATAACTATCGCATTATTTGAAACAAAGGATAGTTTGCAACAAGATTCATTATTTAACGAAGCTCGTATTCATATTGAACGTTCCATAAGTATTTATAAAAATTGGACAAAAGAATATGCTCAAATGAATGAAAGTGAATTAAGAAATTATTTTTCACCTATCTATTATACAGGCAATTCTCTATTTGAAGAAAAAGAAATTGAGCATTATATCGAAAAAAGAATAAAAGACATGCAGCTGGCTCAAAAAGAAATGCCACGTAGATTATCGGTGAGCTATACCAATCTTGGGATGGTACAACGGTATCAAGATGAAACTACTCTAGCTATAGAAAACTATAAATTGGCTCTGAGTTTATGGGAAAACAACCTTACTGCTGAAAATAATATCAATACTATTCTCGGATTACCCCTTAAAAAAAGAGGCGTTTTAGAGCGCCTCTTTCCTCCTAAAAAATAACAGATCATAAAACTAAAAAAAATGAAAAATAGATTTTTTTTAATCATTGTATTACTCCTTCCATTGTTTTCTTTTTCGCAGGAAGAAAAGAAGGAGAAAATAGAGATATCAATTCATGGCTTTGTAAAAAATGATATGTTTTGGGATACCCGACAAACAGTATCAGCACGTGAAGGACATTTTCTACTGTTTCCTACTCCCATTAAGTTAGATCAAGATGGAGAAGATATCAACTCTGGTTTGAATTTTAACTTTTTATCTATACAAAGTAGAGTAGCAGTTAATATTAAAGGTGCAAAAGCTTTAAATGCAAAAATATCTGGGAAAATTGAAGGTGATTTTTTTGGGCAGCTAAATCCCAATATCAATCTTTTTCGCTTGCGACATGCCTTTATAAAACTGCAATGGAAAAATACAGATTTATTATTAGGTCAATACTGGATTGCTATGTTTGTGCCGGAATGTTTTCCGGGTACTATTTCATTTAACACTGGCGTTCCTTTTCAACCTTTTGGTAGAAATCCTCAAATCAGGTTAACTCAATATTTTGGAAATCATAAAATTATCATTTTGGCTAATTCTCAAAGGGATTATGCCAGCCGAGGACCCAATCCTGCAAATTCTTCAAGTACTTTAAGCAGTGGGCAGTTTTTACGAAATACAGGAATTCCTGAGCTCAGTGCACAGTTTCATTTAAACCCTTCTTCACATTTTTTAATTGGATTAGGTGCTAGTTACAAACAAATTCTGCCGCAGAAGAGTACGGCTTTGAATTATAAAACAAATGAAAAAGTAGGAGGTTATAATGCCATAGCCTTTTTAAAACTTAAAACTACTCCGGTAACTCTTAAATTTCAAGGTATATATGGGCAAAACATTCCCGATGTATTATCCATTGGTGGTTTTGGAATATCTGATTCTACAAATATGGAAAAAGGCTTTGTAACTTACGAAACACTTAATACGCTTTCTGTATGGACGGATATTCATAGTAATGGAAGCAAGTATCAAGTTGGTCTTTTTGCTGGTTATTCGAAAAGCTTGGGAGCGAAAAATGAAATTATTGGACCCATTTATGGCTTAGGAACCAATATTGAGAGTTTATACAGAGTTTCTCCTCGAATTTCAGTGAGATACAATAAGTTGTTATTTGCTCTTGAAGGGGAATATACTGTAGCTAATTATGGTGCTTCAAGAGATGAGTATGGCATTCCAACAGAATTAACACAAGTGGGTAATTTCCGTTTCTTATTTGCTTC
>JAOZUW010000256.1 GCA_029938465.1 Bacteroidales bacterium
GCTTAAACATAAGTAATATTATTATGGCTGTTTCAGTTTCATTAATAATTGGGCTATTTGCCGGCTTGATTCCTGCCTATATGGCTTCTCGATTGAATCCCGTGGAAGCAATTCGGGCAGCCTAGCTTGGCAAAAGAGCGATAGGTATATCATTTTTAAGTTAATTAATTAGTAAAAAAGTAAAATAGTAAGTTATGAAAATAATAGGTTTTATATTGTTATTTCTTTTTGGAATTTTCTTTTCCACACCTTTCAAGGTAGTAAAAGTAACTAAGCAAGAGCAAATGGGAGGCCGTATGGAAAGTGGCACCTCAACAGTTTATCTATTCAAAATTGTGGCTAAGAAGCCATCAACAAAGCTTCATTATGAAGATTTATGGATTGGAACAGAGTATTATGCAATTGAAGCATCCCACCAGAAACCAGATAATTCAATAACAAATGAGTTTGAGAAAGGGGATACCATCTTTTTTCAGGCAGTTAGACGATTTCTTCCTGATGATAGGGGAGATTTGGTATTGCAGAAGAGCTCTCAGATAAAAAATGTTCCCTTAGAGTATGCTGGAAAAGCTTTGATAGGATATAAGTATAAAGAGAAGCAGCATTATTATGCCGTAGAAGATATAGAGGTTTTAACTGATGTGAACTTACCATAGTTATGGCATCAATATTTTGCATAAAAGATCGCCTACGGAGTTTTACTTACGCCTTCAAAGGATTGCGTCTGATGCTTCAAAAGCAACATAATTTCTATATCCATTTGGTATTGGCTGTAGTTGCTCTAATTTTAGGTTATTTATTGGATTTGAGTCGGGCCGAATGGCTCTGGATTGTTTTAGCAATTGGGATAGTGCTTATCGCTGAGATTTTCAATACAGCCATAGAAAAGCTTACCGATATGGTTCAACCAGAAAAGGATATCCGAGCGGGGCATGTGAAAGATCTTGCAGCAGCAGCGGTTTTGTTATCAGCAATAACCGCCTTGGCCATTGGTTTGATTATTTTTATCCCACGGATTGTAGAAGTCTTTTAGGAGAAAATATTTTTTAGGTTTTACTATTTTCCTATAACAAAGAAAATCCCTCCACCATCAAATAATGGCCCGTCATATAATTCTATCACTTTAAAACCGGCATTCTCAATGTATAAACGAATCTCATCGCCCTGTGAATGATGCTTTAGGGAACCAATGATATACACATTCTTCTGATAAATCCCACAACATCCTCCAAAGAACCCATTGATAAATCCAGGAAGTATAATTCCTCTTGGATTGACCATTAATGATTTGGTTATTGTTTTATGAAGCCCGGCA
>JAOZUW010000072.1 GCA_029938465.1 Bacteroidales bacterium
GAAAATATTTATTGAAAAGAAAGGGAAAAAGAAACCATTTATATCAATCAGTTGGGTATTTAGTTGGTATTACACTAAAAGAGTATACCTGCCTACCGGATTCCCTCCCGATAGGGATGGCAAAGACAGGATTTTAACTAACGATTGAGACCAATAAAAAAAACGCCTTTCACTCCAATGAATGAAAGACGTTTTGTTATAACAATATTGTATTTTTAGCTATCAGTACAAAAACCAGCCAATTTAGATAAATCTCTTTGTGTTTTTACCAGATTAAGCATATTAAAACTCAAACTTTTTGTTTCCGCCAAAATATCCAGGAATAGCTTAGTGCTTTTTGTACCTGATTTTTGTTTCTTCAATCTTTTTATTTGTGCCATAATAAACTTATCCATATTCTCCAAAAGAGTACTTTCAATATCAATAAGTTCATTCATCTTCTTAAAACTATTTTCAGTAATCATTTCAACAGCCAAAGATGAGAAACTCTCAATTTGATTATTAATAATTGCCAAATGTTCTCTATGGAAATTACCAATCGGTTTATGATTATTATCAGTATGCTCAAAAGCTGGCTCAGTAATAAATGTTACATTATGACCAATTTCACGCATATAATCTAAAGCTAAAGTATAATATTCCGCTGAGTTAAAAGAATCTTCATCCAAACGATCAATCACACTTCCAATATTATCTTTTGCTGCTTTCACTTTTTTATTAAAAGTCTTAGCTTTCTTATAAGAATGCTTTAATTGTTTACGTTTCTCTTCGGATAAACCTTCAATCATCTCGGAATAGACATCAGCAATCAAATGGAATGCTTCAACGGCATTCAATTTACATTCATCATATATATCATTAGTGATTAATCTATCCTCATTAAGGATACTCTTTCTTTCATTTTCTAATAATAGATCCTCATCTTTACGAAGAAAATTAGATCTAATAACGGCATATGCTGCAATAAAAATAAATATTACAATGGCTACCACTCCAATCATTTGACTAATAAAAGCTACAATGAAAGCTACCGTAAATGCTGCAAAAGCCGTAAAAAACCAACCCATAATTACAGATATTACACCTGTAATTCGGAAAACGGCACTTTCACGCCCCCAGGCATTATCAGCCAAAGAAGTACCCATGGCAACCATAAAAGTAACATATGTTGTTGATAATGGAAGCTTTAATGAAGTAGCAAAAGAAATAAGAATACTTGCTACCACAAGATTTACACTAGCTCTGATCATATCAAAAGCAGGTCGCTCCTCATCTGTATAGACCTCTTCAGCTCTGCTGGAATCAAACTGTTTTCTAATATAATTATTAACGCCTTCCGGAACAAAAGTAGATACCTTCTTATTGGCATTAACTGCATACCGAACCAATACTTTTGAAAACATTGTTGAGCCAAATCGTTCTGTTCCTTCATCTTGACGACTTAAATCAAGTGATGTTTTTATAACTCTTCTGGCTTTTTTATTAAAATACAATGTGACTACCATTATAATTCCGGCAATCAATAAAAATACAAAAGGAGTTTCCACCTTTCCTGTTAAACCAGCCATTAAGAAAGCATTAGGATCAGCACCTGGATTAGCCATAAACTGTAAATAAGATTCATAACCAGCCAATGGAACACCAATAAAGTTCACAAGGTCGTTACCGGCAAAGGCCATGGCCAATGCAAATGTTCCTACAAGTACAATAAATCGCGATATATTGAACTTGAACAACCAAGTAGCTAATTGTAATACTATGGTCCATGCCAACATACTAAAAGCAATGATTATCCAGGCATTTATTTTAATCCATTCTTTAAGAAGAACACCATCTCCCATATCATAATTGGCATAGCTAAAACCTTTAATCCCTTTGATAAGAATAAAATAAGTAATAGCTGTTATAGATAAGCCTCCCCAAATAGCACCATAAAGTTTCATTTTTTTCTTAAATCTAAAAGAGAATATTAATCGACTCAAATATTGGATAATGGCACCACTTAAAAAAGCAACTACAACCGAAAGAAGAATCCCCGATATAATGGCTAAAGCTTTACTACTATTGATATAATCGGCTACACTTAATCCACTGTCATTCATTACTTTCAATAATGAAATAGCTACAGCAGCACCTAATAATTCAAAAACAATAGATACTGTTGTTGAGGTAGGCATTCCCAAAGTGTTAAAAGTATCTAATAAGATCACATCCGTAATCATAACAGCAAAGAAGATGATCATTATTTCAGAAAAGAAGAACATATCAGGATGAAAGATTCCTTTTCTGGCTACTTCCATCATTCCACTAGAGAAAGTAGCTCCCACTACAACACCAGCAGCTGCAACAAGCATGATAACTTTAAAACTTGCAGCTTTTGAACCAATCGCAGAATTTAGAAAATTAACGGCGTCATTACTAACACCCACAATAAGGTCGGAAATCGCTAATACGAATAATACTCCAACAATAATTAAAAATATACTTCCCATGATTATTTAATTTTTGCAGCAAATTAAATACATTTCAGAAAGACAAGCCTGATGAAATACATTATTAAAATATTATTTCAATATTAATTTAATGTTAAGCTTACTTGGCTAACTCTTCTTTTAATTGCCTAATGCTTATACGCTTACCATCTTTATACCCCACAATAAAGGCATCAATAAAGCCATCCTTTCTTGCTTTATCCTGTAATGCAACAGCTTCTTCATAAGTATCAAAACCTATTAACACAATTTTATACCAAGGGATATCATAATCTACTATTATTTCCTGAACAAACCCATATTCAAATTTATAAATACCTAGAGGATAAGCATCTTTTTTTATGGATATAATCTGAACGCCCAACACAACACCTTCCTGTGGTATAGTATTTTTCAAAGTAACCATCTCATGCACTTTCTCAAAAGCTTGATCTTCATCTGGATCAACTGGCTCTTTTGATTTCTGTACACTAGTTGCATAATCCATGGCTTCAACCAAGGTAATATGCTCCTCATCTCGGTATACCACAATAAAGGCATCCTTTATATTATTAACGCTTCGAAAACTATTTCTTAATTCGCGAGCTTTCCATATCTTAGTATAACTGCCTGATGAATATCGATACCAATCACCATCATATTTTTCTATTAAATCTTCCTTAATACTGAATTTCTTTTTAAAATCATCCATAGACAGAGGTGTTTTACTAGCAGCAACTTGTACAGTAAATACTACACCTTCCCATGGAGTTTCTTCTTTTTCAGCCCATTTTTCTTTCTCCATAGCTTCTTTTTCAAGCTGATGATTAATTTCAGCCTCATCTGCTGCAATTACTTCGTCTGCTTGATCACTTGTATCTTCACCAGTCATATTCTCAACAACTTCACCAGTATCATTGCTTTCACTTAAGTATTCCGTTTTTTCTTCACTTACAACTTTATCCCTAGGTAAAGGTTCATAAATACTTGCATCTAAAGCATATGTTATTCGGGATTTTTTAGATTTCTTTTTACTATTAAACTTATAACACACACCAATTGCATCATAATTAATCATATCATATGCAATTCCTCCTGCCTTAGCGTCAACTTCATCAGAAAAAACAATATGCAAACCTCCTTCAAGGTATAAACTCCAATGATTATTTAAAGCATATTCCATATTTAACGATAGTGGGATGCTAATAGCACCATCACTACTCTCTACAAGTAAAACATCCTCAGTAGAGGACTTGATATTATACAGCTTGGAATTCCATTTCATATATCCAATTCCCATACTTGCGCCTATACTGAATGGAGAATCTCCAACATCAGAACCCGTAAAAAGATTGATTAGATTAACATCAGCTAATAAGCTTCCACCCATAATCTCAGAAGTGAAATGAATATGTGCTGATTTTTTATGCCCACTTAATTTGCCAAATAAAAATTGTGTTCTAATACTGAAAATATTTGAAAGCTCTTTACCAAATCCAGCGCTAAACGCTGGCTGAACCTCACTAGGAGATTGAAAATCTGGCATATAATCATAACGTTTCACATCACCAAAGAAAATTGACATCCCAGCATCTGCCTTTATAAACCATCTATTGGGTGAAATTCTTTGCGCATAAGCATCTGATACAAACAAGAGTACAGCACTAATTATCAGCATCTTAAGTGCCCATTGTGTAAATTTACTTTTCATCTATTTTTTTTTTCGTTCATTACAAGCCCCGTGAAGGAAAATATTTTCAAATATATAAAGAATTATTTATCGATTTGCTATTAACATCAAATACTTAATAAAAACTCTACAATATCACATAAAAAATAAGCTTTCAAGCTAATTTTGTAATAAAAAAAATGAAGCTCCCTCTATTAATCTTGATTATACTATTCTTACCTATTTCTATATTTTCTCAACAAGAAAATAAAAAAGTAGTTGCCAAAAATGGAGATGGTATTCACTCCTTATTAAAAAGGCATCATTGCAATACACCCGATATGTATCAAGCCTTTTTGGAGCTAAACAAAAAGAAACTTGGTTCAAAAAACCATCTTATTAAAGGAAAATATTATTTACTACCAAACACTACCAATAAAAAAATTAGAACATTCAACTTATTTGGTGAAAACTATAAAGAAGTTGAAATTGTGGATGAACAATTAAAAGGTGCAATTTATTATATAGTTGCCGGACACGGGGGTCCAGATCCAGGAGCACAAGGCAAAAGAAACGGCCATACTCTTAGTGAAGATGAGTATGCCTATGATATTAGTTTGCGGTTGGCACGAGAACTCATCAGTCATGGCGCAACTGCATATATGATTACAAGAGATGAAAATGATGGCATTAGAGATGATTTATATTTAGCAAATGACAAAGATGAAACAGTATGGAAAAACCAAGCTATTCCCAGAGGAAGCAATAAAAAATTAAGGCAACGAGCTAGAGCTGCCAATAAACTTTATAAAAAAAATAAGGGTAGATATCAAAGAATGATAGTTATTCACATCGATTCACGATATAAAAAACAAAGAGTAGATATTTATGGTTATTATTCCTCTAAAAGCACCAGAGGTAAATTATTTACACAAAATTTAATCAATACTGTTGAAAAAAAATATGAACAAGCACAGCCAGGAAGAGGATTTAGTGGTGTAGCTAAATCGCGAGACAAACTTTATATGATCAAATATACTCACCCTGTTACTAGTTTTTTAGAATTAGGAAACATTCAAAATGAAGCCGATCAAGTGAGGTTTATCAAGTATAAAAACAGGCAAATAATTGCCGAATGGCTCACTGCTGGTTGTATAATTGATTATAAAAACAAATAATAATGATCTTCTAATTTAACAGTATTTAAAAAGTTATTTTATCTATTTTACTGTCAGAAGAATAAAAATAATTATCTTTGCCGCGCTGTAAGATTTTTAATGATTTGCTGGTAAAAAAATATTTTTAATTAAATGTTTTGTCAGAATAAAAGTTTATAGTATTTTTGCAGCCCGAAATTTGAAATATAAAGAGTAAAATAATATGTATTTAACAGCAGAAACAAAAAAAAGCTTTTTTGCAGAGCACGGAAAAAACGACATTGATACTGGTAGCACAGAAGGGCAAATTGCCTTATTTTCATTCAGAATCAAGCACTTAACTGGTCATTTAAAAACCAACAAAAAAGACTTAGCTACACAAAGATCTTTGGTAAGATTAGTAGGTAAAAGAAGAAGGCTCTTAGATTATTTAAAAGCTAACGAAATTGAACGTTATCGTAGTATTATCAAGAAATTAGGTCTTAGAAAATAAGCTTAATGATAAGATATCGCTTCGAAGGAAACATATAAGAACCATTAAGGCAATTCTAACGATTGCCTTTTTTGGTGTTTATCCTTCCATAAGAAATTAAAAATATAAAGAAAAAAATTATGTCACAAATTGGGATCACCAAAACCATCACTATGGCTGATGGAACCGAAATTTCTATTGAAACTGGAAAACTAGCCAAACAAGCTGATGGATCAGTAGTTGTGAGACAAGGTGATACTATGTTGCTAGCAACAGTAGTATCAAATAAAGACGCCAAAGAAGGTGTTGATTTTATGCCTCTTTCGGTAGACTATCGTGAAATGTATGCTTCAACCGGAAAATTTCCTGGCGGTTTCTTTAAAAGAGAAGCTCGTCCTTCGGAGTACGAAATATTAATATCAAGGCTCATTGATAGAGCTTTGCGGCCTTTGTTTCCTGATAATTATCATTCAGAAACACAAATGCAGGTTTTTCTTATTTCTGCTGATAAAAAAGTAATGCCCGACAGCATTGCTGCTCTTGCAGCTTCTGCTGCATTAGCTGTTTCCGACATTCCATTCAATGGGCCGATCTCGGAAGCTAGAGTAGCTAAAATTGATGGCGAATATGTGGTTAATCCTATGTTAGATCAAATGGAAAATGCCACTATTGACCTAATGGTTGCTGCCACAATAGAAAATATTATGATGGTAGAAGGTGAAATGAAAGAAGTTTCTGAAGCCGAAATGTTAGAAGCTATGAAAATAGCTCATGATGCTATTAAAATACAATGCCAAGCTCAAATAGAATTAGCTGCTGAAATAAAAAAAGCTAGTCCTAAACGTGAATATTGTCACGAAGATAGTGATGAGGATTTGCAAAAAGATATTAAAGAAAAATTATACGATAAAGTATATGCTGTAGCGGCGAAAGCTTCCGCAAAACATGAACGATCTGAAGCTTTTAAAGCCATCATCGACGAATATAAAGAAACACTTGAAGAAGATGTTATTAAAGAAAAAGCAGGTTTAATTGGTCAATACTATCACGATGTGGAGAAAGATGCTATTCGTAACTTTGTATTAGATGAAAGGACTCGTTTAGACGGAAGAAAACTTGATGAAATCAGACCAATTTGGTGTGAGGTTGATTATTTACCAACTACTCATGGCTCTGCTGTTTTTACTAGAGGTGAAACACAATCTTTAGTTACTGTAACTCTTGGTAACAAGATGGATGAGCAAATCATTGATGGTGCTATTTATAATGGTAAAAACGACTTTTTATTACATTATAATTTCCCATCGTTTAGCGTTGGTGAAGCCCGTTTTAAAGGTGGAACAAGCCGAAGAGAAGTCGGACACGGTAACTTAGCCATGCGAGCTTTAAAGTATATGATTCCTTCTAAAGAAGAAGTTCCTTATACTATCAGAATTGTTTCAGATATTTTGGAATCTAATGGCTCATCATCAATGGCTACCGTTTGTGGTGGAACATTAGCTATGATGGATGCGGGTATTCCTATTCAAAAACCTGTATCTGGAATTGCTATGGGATTAATCAGCGATACTGAAACAGGCAAATATGCCGTTCTATCTGATATACTTGGTGATGAAGATCATTTAGGAGATATGGATTTTAAAGTAACAGGTACTAAAGATGGTATTACAGCTTGCCAAATGGATATTAAAGTTGATGGTCTACCATATCATATTTTAGAAGAGGCTTTGGAACAAGCACGTCAAGGAAGATTACATATTCTTGGCGAAATGGAAAAAACCATTAGTGAACCACGTGCGGAGTACAAACCTCACGTTCCTAGAATTGAAAAAATCTTTATCCCTAAGGAATTTATTGGTGCAGTTATTGGTCCTGGTGGAAAAATTATCCAAGAAATTCAAGCTACTACTGGAACAACTATTATTCTGGAAGAAGTAGGTGACGAAGGAGTAATTGATGTATTTGCAGAAAACAAAGAATCTATTGACGCTGCCATTGAACGTATAAAAGCCATTACAGCTCAACCAGAAGAAGGTGAAACTTATAATGGAATCATTAAATCCATCACTACATTTGGAGCTTTTGTTGAAATTATGCCAGGTAAAGAAGGTTTACTTCATATTTCTGAAATTAGCTGGGACAGAGTAAATAATGTAGAAGATGTATTGAATACTGGTGATAAAATTGATGTAAAACTCTTAGAGGTGAATAAAGCTACTGGTAAACTCAAATTATCAGCAAGAGCATTACTCCCAAAGCCAGAAGGTTATGTAGAACGTCCACCAAGATCTGACAATAGGAACAGAGGTGATAGAGACAGAAATAGAAACCACTCTGGGGGAAGAGATAGAGACAGAGACTCAAGGGATCGCAGAAGATAATGCAACCCATGTGAGTTGAGAACGTATATAGGAAAGAAGTAATTAATTAATAAAAATTCTGCTATGAGGCAACTTAAGATTACCAAGCAGGTAACAAATCGAGAAACTGCATCATTAGATAAGTATCTTCAAGAAATAGGTAAAGTAGAGCTTATTACAGCTGATGAAGAGGTAGAATTGGCCAAGAGAATAAAACAAGGCGATAAAATTGCCCTTGAAAAACTGACTAAGGCCAATCTCCGATTTGTAGTATCTGTTTCCAAACAATATCAAAACCAGGGACTAAGCCTTCCTGACCTTATTAATGAAGGCAATATGGGCTTAATAAAAGCAGCACAACGCTTTGATGAAACAAGAGGATTTAAATTTATCTCCTATGCTGTATGGTGGATTCGTCAGTCGATTCTACAAGCTTTGGCTGAACAATCAAGGATTGTTAGACTTCCATTAAATAAGATTGGATCTATCAATAAAATAAACAAAGCTTTTGCACATCTGGAACAAATTTTAGAACGCGCTCCAAAAGCACAAGAAATTGCTCAACATTTAGAGATTTCTCTTACTGAGGTTAAAGAATCTATGAAGAATAATGGACGTCATGTATCTATGGATGCTCCACTTCTTTCAGATGAAGAAACCAATATGTATGATGTGCTAAAGAATGACGAAGGTGTTACACCTGAAACTGAATTACTTTACGATAGCTTAAAAAAAGAAATTGATCGTGCAGTATCTACTCTTACTACTCGTGAAGCTGACGTTGTTCGTTTGTATTTTGGTCTTGGTGATAGCCATCCTATGACTTTAGAAGAAATTGGAGAGAAATTTGACCTTACTCGTGAACGTGTTCGCCAGATTAAAGAAAAAGCGATACGACGACTAAAGCATGCTTCTCGAAGTAAAATTTTAAAAACATATTTAGGATAAAACTATTCTAATATCCCAAAAAAACCAAGACCAAATAAATAGTCTTGGTTTTTTTGGTTTATACCAAACCATTTTAGAATCAAACTGATAAATAGACTTACAGTTTTACTTCAAATAGGTTAAATAATTATTAAATAATCATTCCTCATTCATCTTATTTTT
Source organism: Bacteroidales bacterium (assembly GCA_029938465.1). Lineage (GTDB taxonomy): Bacteria > Bacteroidota > Bacteroidia > Bacteroidales > UBA12170 > UBA12170. The sequence goes on from JAOZUW010000072.1 coordinate 9,240, forward strand.
ATTATACCAAAGTATTCCCTATATTTGTTCGCATATAACGCGCTCAATGTCACAAACAACACCTTCATACGAAGAATTAATATCGCAAATAAATAAACTTAAAGCCGATAACAAATCACTTCGCTTGCGCCCTTCGATTCACAGTACAGATGCCAATGTTTTAAATTTTTTAGATTTAAAAAACCAACTTTCATTGGAAGCTCTTTCAGCTAAAACATGTAAAGAAGTCATTAAAGTTTGCGCCAAATATTTACAAAAGATTAATAATATCCATTCTGTTTCTTTCTTTGAATATAAAAAAAAGAAAATCTCCATTATTCGAGAATATAACTTACCAAAAAAATTCGTCCAACTAATCAATAATTCTAATGATTTAAATCATTTACAATCTCTCTTATTTTCAGATAGAAAAATCAGCACAAATCATCAGGTCTCTAATTCTATTACAGATAAGCATAGCAAACATCCTTTCCACTCCTTTTTAAACAGCTTTAAATCAACCTGGACTATTCCATTGTTTGAAGAAGAAGGAAGATCTGTATCATTATTACTATTGTCTCGAAAACAATATGAGAATGACACCTTTTTTAGAGTCTTAATTCAATCTCTACAGATTCAAATTCAAAGTATCTTTCAAAGATTACTAATTTTGGATGAAATTCAACAACAGAGCAATAAACTTACAAAAGCTGTTGAAGAAAAAACACAAAGTATTGAGAACATGAATTCTGAGCTCTTGGAACAAATAAAACTTCACAAAGAAAAAAACCAATATCTTATAGAAGAAATTAATTTGTTCAAAAGCCTTATTCATCAGCAAAAAGATATTGTTTTACGAATAAACACTGATGGACAAATACTATTTCATAATCCTGCTTTTAAGAAAAATATAGCCGCTGCGAAATCTGATAGTAATTTAATCTTTAGCTATCTGGGAGAGGGTGATTTCCCAGGTCTTAACACTATTATTCAAGATTTTGATAATGGAATTCAATGGGTGCATTGTGAAATACAATTACAGACTGATTCTTTAGATTGGTATAATTTTTCGTTTACGCCTACTCGAAATAAAAGGGGCATCATTACTGATATACAAGTTGTTGCTCGAAATATTCATCAGGTTAAAATTTTGGAACAAAAACTACGCAGTCAACGAAAAATTCTTATCAATATGATTAAATCTAATCATAAAGTGATCTTTATTATGGATACAAATGGTATTATTGAATTGGTATCTGATAATTGCACAAACTATACCGCTAATAACCAACCCATTACTCCAAACGAGTTTTTTAAAAAAATATCGCATCCTGATGATTATGTAATGATAATACAAAACATAGACTTATTACTTGCTCACAAAAACACAAAGTGGGATACGGAATTTAGATTGAAAGGCTTAAATGGTAATTGGCACAAACAAGATTTAGAAATAAATGCAATCAATAATTCTAATGACGAGATTATCTATTTCTTTGGTTCTTTTTCGCGGAGGAACATCGAAATAAAAAAAATTACACCCTAATAAACAAACAATTCATAAAAATAAATTTTCAAAGTCGGCATTAACTTTTACCAACTTCAGTTCAATATTTTATATTTTTGCATAAAAACAAAACGATGGCTCTTATTAAAAAAGTTAAGGGAATGACTCCCAAGATTGGTAAAAACTGTTTCCTTGCTGATAATGCCAGTATTATTGGTGATGTGGAAATAGGCGATGATTGCAGTATATGGTTTAATGCTGTTGTTAGAGGTGATGTTCACTATATAAAAATTGGAAGAAATGTAAATATTCAAGATGGCGTAGTAATACATTGCACTTACAAAAAAGCAGCTGTTTCTATTGGTGATAATGTATCTATTGCACACAATGCCATTATACATGGATGCACTATAGAGAATGATGTATTGGTTGGCATGGGAGCTATATTGATGGATGATGTATATGTGGAAAGTAAATCATTAATAGCAGCAGGAGCTTTGGTATCAAAAGGTACTCGAGTAAAATCGGGTGAAGTGTGGGCAGGTGTACCTGCAAAAAAAATAAAGAATATTGATGAGAAACTACTCCATGGTGAAGTAAATCGCATTTCCTCCTCCTACAATATGTATGCCAGTTGGTACGAAGAAAATGATTAATACCAAATTAAAACCAAATTAGTATAACACAAAAATCATTACTTTTGCTTAAAAGAAAATCAATGAAACGAATTGCAGTTTTTCCAGGATCCTTTGATCCCATCACTTGTGGACACGAATCGGTTATCAGACGTGCTGCTCCGCTTTTTGACAAAATTGTGGTAGCTCTTGGCATCAACACTGAAAAGCAAGGATTTTGCAAAGAAAAAACACGTTTAGCCATGATTGATGCTACTTTTGCTGACTGCAAAAACGTTGTATCCGCTAGTTATAAAGGGTTGACTGTAAATTTTTGTAAAGAAATTGGTGCCAACTATTTGTTGAGAGGCTTAAGAACAGCTGCCGATTTTGAGTTTGAGAGAAGCATTGGACAAATAAACAAGCAACTAGAAAACGAAATCGAAACTATCTTTATGCTCACACAACCAGAACATACTCCTTTAAATTCATCAATAGTGAGAGATATTATACGCCATGGTGGTGATGCCTCACCTTTTGTTCCAAAAGCCGCATTTAAAATATTGAAACAAAATATTTAAAACTTCTTTACGTTTTTCTAAAAAAAACAATATGCGCTTTTCTTTAATTATCTTAATGATATTTGGTTTTCTATCTGCACAGTCTTTACCTGTTACTATTTATGGAAAATCATCAGCCGCTTCGGCTTTTGTTTTTCGTTTATACCTATCTGAAGACGCTTTAAGCGGTTTAGAAAAAGTGGCAGATCAACAACGTCCAAATAATAATGGGGATTTTATTTTAGGCTTTGAAACACAAAAAATACAAGAGGTGAAAATAATGGTAGGTATGCAAAGCATGAAGTTTTATGTTATTCCGGGGCACACTTATCATTTAAACTTTAATGAAATCACCTTAGAGAATCAGAATGTATTTCTACCTCAATCGCCTTTAAAGGTTATCTTTGAAAAGGAAGACATGCTTAATGTTGCAATAGATGGTTTTAATTATGACTATCAAAAGTTTTTAGAAAATGATTTCATGTTTTTAGTGAAATACAGAGATCGTAATCGTTATGAAGAATTTGCATCAGCTGTTAAAGAGAAAATGAATAAAACGCCTCTTACGGATTCTGTTTCATCCTTATTTTTTAAAAACTATATCTATTTTCGTTTAGCTGATTTACGTTTGGCTGCACGATTACAAAAAGAACAAGCACTTGGATTAGAAACCTTGAGCTATCATACAATAATGCTTCACAATCCTACTTATGTTGATTTCTTTAAAAAGTATTTCAAAAACTATTTACATGAATGGAAAAGTGGAGAAGACTACGACAAACTAAAAAAGCTTATTAATTCAGGACCTTCTATAAATGAATTAGACGATTTGTTAGGAAATAATCCTGTTTTAGTAGAAGAAAAGTTGCGTGAATTGCTTTTATTATATGTACTTAAACAATCGTTTTATAAAACAGGTTTTAGTCAAAAATCTATTAATGAAATACTAGATCAACATAGTAAAAACAGTAAATTTATAGAATTACAAGCTATAGCGTCAAATCTTAAAATAGCACTCAATCGTTTTGTGAGAGGAGAAATACCACCTTTGTTCAATTTGAGTAACCTGCAAGGTGACACAAAAAGCTTAAGTGATTATTCGGGAACAAAAATCTATTTAATGTTTGTAAATCCCAATTGCGAAACCTGTGAAACGGATATTAGAATAATCAAAACAGTTCAGGCAGATTATGCTCATCTAATAAAATTTGTAAGTATATATAGTAGTCATCATAAAACTGAAGCACAGGAATGGGTTAAAAAACAGCAAGCCCCGTGGGATTTCCTATGGTTTAATGATGACTATCAATTATTAAATGATTATCAAGTAAAAACATATCCGAAATATATTCTTTTGGATGAAAATGGGAAATTGGAGTATTATTTCCCACCTAAACCTCGTGAAAACCTAATCAGTTATTTAAAAGCTTTGCAAAAGAAAAAAGATCAAGAAAAGATTGACAAAAAGGATATTTTTAGAAGTAATTAGAGCTATTCCTGTTTAGTCTTTTTCTCAAAAAAGCTAAAATGCACTTTTCCATATCTTCGCATCTCAGAAAAATGTTGGTGTTCCGAAAAATCATTATTACCTGAATGCTCCAATATAAATATTCCATTTTCTGCTAAATGATTTCTCGAAAACAAAATATCAGGTATTTCTTCAAGGTTTTCTAAATCGTAAGGAGGATCTGCAAAAATCAACTGAAACTCTTCGGTATTATACTCTAAATATTTAAACACATCAGCTTTATAGGTTTCCAGATTAGACAAATTCAAATCTTTTTTTATCCCAGTTATAAACTTAAAATGCACTATGTTTTTTTCTACTATTGTTACACTTTGTACTCCTCTTGAAATAAACTCCAATGCAATACTTCCTGTTCCAGAGAACAAATCCAACACCTTTAGCTCTTCAAAATAATAACGATTACTCAAAATATTAAACAAACCTTCTTTGGCTTGATCAGTAGTAGGTCGCAACCTCATATTATTGGGTAAGTTTAACCTTCTTTTACCTAAAAATCCACTTATTATTCGCATAACGCAGTATGAATTAATGTATAGTATTGATGAACAGAAATTTGGTCAAAATCTGAACCCATATTAATTTCTTTATGATCAGGAATGAAATAAATATTTCTGATATATTGCCAGCAAATATTATATATAGCTGAGCTTCTACCAATATCGCCTAAGAAAAATAAAGCATCCTGTTCAGCATTCATATTCAATTGATCATAAGCCAAAAGGATAAAATACACAAAATCTTCTTTAGCTGTAAACGAAAAGCTATTACTCATTAAAAGAGTTTCGTCTTGCATAGCTATAATGTGCATATCTCTATTAGTAACTGAAACATAGATACGATTACCCAATTTTTTGTTTTTATGAATCTTATTGATCTGATTCTGCAAAACATGTATACTATGTATCAATTCGAATTCTGAGAAATAATTATACAAATACAAGTAAAGTGGTTTATATATAGCAGAAACAATCATCCTATCGGTTCCTGCTATTTTACCATCAATAATTTGAAAAGGATATTCTATTTTTTGACTAAAGCCTAATAGCGTTTCCTTTTTTTCTTCCAAAAACAAAGATGTAGGTATAAAAGTATAATCCATATTTTGGAATGAGATAATAACTTTCTGGAATAGCTTAGGAACAATAACTTTTGCTTCAATCAACTGTGTTAAATTATCCATTACTAAATGCCACTTCTCTTCAATAGTTTGCCCAAGCTTATCACCTACAATAAATTCTTTGATCTGTATCAGTTTCTTTTCAACAGGATCAACTATTGCAAAAGAAAATCCATTCAACCTAAGCTGAATGGATAACCTATAATTTTCATTGTTTTCGGCTAAATAATCCGAATCAGTACATTGTATAGAGGCTTGCAAATATTCTTGCATGAAGTTTTTATTTCCAGTTACCTTCAGTAGAGGCTTCTTCCATACTACCTACTTTTAAACCTTGATATTTATTCATTTCATCCAATTGCTTATCTAAATTAATAA
>JAOZUW010000008.1 GCA_029938465.1 Bacteroidales bacterium
TATTCATCCTTAAAAATGATTACCTTTGTTATAGAATAGCTTACAAAGCTAAATTTCAGTAATTTCACGTAGCTCTATATCAAAAATAATTTGTACTTTCGCACTCCTTTTTTAAAAAACGAAAAACATAAATTCAAGATTTTTCCATTGCATATACAGTTTTTTTTAAGTATATTTGTTGAGAAACATTGTTGAAAATTAGATATTATTGCATTAAAACAATGTAGAGAGAATGGATTGGAGAATTATAATATGACAGGATTACAAAAAGATATTTCATTAAGAGCGCTATTAAAAAAGATTTTTGGCTTCACTAAATTTAAGGGAACCCAAGAAGAAATTATTGAGAGTTTGATGGCGGGAAAAGATAACTTTGTTATTATGCCCACTGGTGGTGGTAAATCTATGTGCTACCAATTACCTGCACTAATTAACAGTGGTACTGCTATCGTCATCTCTCCTTTAATTGCTTTAATGAAGAATCAGGTAGATATGATTAGAAATTACGGATCGGAAAGGGGAATTGCCCATGTGATGAATTCTAGTCTTTCAAAAGCTGAAATAACTGAAGTAAGAGAAGATTTATTGTCGGGAAAAACTAAACTCCTATATGTAGCTCCCGAATCGCTTACTAAAGAAGAAAATGTTGAGTTTCTGAAAAATATAGAAATTTCTTTTTATGCCATCGACGAGGCTCACTGTATTTCAGAATGGGGTCACGATTTCCGCCCAGAATACCGTCGCTTACGACCTATAATTGATGCTATTGGCCATAAAGTACCCATTATTGCATTAACAGCTACAGCTACCCCAAAAGTTCAAGAAGATATTCTTAAAAACCTAAAAATAGAAGATGCCGATGTGTCTAAATCCTCTTTTGATAGGGCTAACCTTTATTATGAGGTCAGACCCAAAACAAAACAGGTTAATAGAGATATCATAAGGTATATTAAAACACAAGCTGGGAAATCAGGTATTGTGTATTGTTTGAGCCGGAAAAAAGTAGAAGAAATTGCCGAAACTTTACAAGTCAACGGCATTAAAGCTCTCCCCTATCATGCAGGTCTTGATACTGCTACACGACGTAGAAATCAAGATATGTTTCTTATGGAAGAATCAGATGTAATAGTAGCTACTATTGCTTTTGGTATGGGAATCGATAAGCCAGATATCAGGTTTGTAATACACCACGATATACCTAAAAGTATTGAAGGTTACTATCAAGAAACCGGACGCGCAGGTCGGGATGATGGCGAAGGAAATTGTATTGTTTTTTATAGCTACGATGATATCGAAAAGCTAGAAAAGTTTATGAAGAATAAACCTGTAGCCGAACAAGAGATAGCTAAACAACTATTACAAGAAACAGTTTCCTATGCTGAATCTTCAGTTTGTCGTCACCGACAGTTACTACATTATTTTGGCGAAGAATATACAAAAGATAATTGTGGATCATGTGACAATTGCTTAAATCCAAAAGAACAATTCGAAGGAAAAGAAGATATTTCCAATGCTATTAAAGCCGTTCTTGCTGTAAAGCAACTCTTTAAAAGAGATTATATTGTAAAACTACTGATTGGCGATCAAAACTCGGATATTAGAGGTGCCAGACATGACAAATTAGAAGTTTTTGGTGTAGGCTCAGAAAAAGCTGAAAAACACTGGCATGCTGTTCTTAGACAAGCTCTTATTATGAACTTCATTAATAAAGACATAGAAAGCTACGGCGTATTAAAAGTAACCCAAAAAGGTCGTGATTTCCTTGAAAAGCCATATAGTATAACTCTTTCAAAAGACCATGACTACGATAGTTCTGGTGATGATTCAACCGTTTCAGCAGGAGGTGCAAAATCAGGGGCTCTAGATATCACTCTTTTTAATATGTTGAAAGATTTAAGAAAAGATATTTCTCGAAAAGAAGATCTTCCTCCTTTTGTAATTTTTCAAGACCCCTCATTACAAGATATGACGGTGCAATATCCTATTAGTTTAGATGAGCTGAAAAATATTTCAGGTGTTGGAACTGGAAAAGCTGCAAAATATGGAACTCCTTTTATTAAACTCATTTCAAATTATGTAGAAGAAAATGAAATTGATCGCCCAATGGATATGGTGGTGAAATCAGTAGTAAACAAATCTGGATTTAAGGTATATATCATTAAAAACGTCGATCGTAAATTATCTCTTGATGATATTGCCAGAGCAAAACAAATGGAGCTAAATGAATTGCTAACCGAAGTGGAACGTATTGTAGCTTCTGGTACTAAACTAGATCTTAGTTATTATATTGATGAAGTGGTAGACGAATATCACCAAGAAGATATTATCGAATATTTTCAAGATGCTGAAACCGATGATATTCAAGAAGCCTTAGATGAATTGGGAGAAGATGAATTTAATGAATTGGAAATTCGATTGATGCGTATTCAATTTCATTCAGATGTGGGTAACTAATTTTTTATTTCTGTGTATAAAAATCTTATGAAAAATACATCAATCTATTTCTTCTTTTTACTTTCTACTTTTTTAACCAGCTGTGTTAATGAAGTTAAAGAACCTTTGCTTCCAGATCATCTTATTCCTAAAGAACAAATGATTGTAATTATGGCAGATATACAAGTTATCGAAGCCTATATACTCAACCAAAAACTCAAAAGTTCGCAAAAAAAAGACACCTCGCTTTTATATTATAAACGTATCTTTAAAAAAAACGAAGTCACAAAGGTACAATTTGAAGAAAGCCTACTTTATTATCAAGAAGACTTGCCTGAGCTGAAAAAACTGTACACACAAGTGATTACTAGATTAAACGAATTAAAAGCCAAAAACGAAGAAATTTTAATGGAAATGAAAGCTGATTCCATCAGACAAGATAGTATTCAGGAAGCAGAACGCATACTTGATAGCTTGAATACATTAAAAGATACTATATTTGCCCCTCAATAAGGCAATTTTTATGGCAATTTTTGGTTATCCGTTTATAAAAATGATAGCTGTGATGAGAAAATCATTAATTCTATTTTTTTTACTCATTATTTCGCAACAACTATGGTCGCAACAAGCGATTCTGGAATGCTTGGCGGTTCGTGAAATAGATGGTGCTGTAAAAGTTAGTTATAGTGGTCCAAATAATGCCACTGCCTACAAAATATATCGTGCAGCCCAAATAAATGGTAATTATACACTTATTCATACTGCAACAAATATCACTTTTCTTTTCTACACCGATACTGAAATAAATGCAGCAGCCCAAAGTTATGCCTATTATGTAGAAGCCATAGTTAACGGACAATCTACTGGAACGTCCAATAAACTTAGAACCATGTTGCTGACTACAAATAATCCCGAAAATGGATTGGCAGAACTCAACTGGACAGATCCCGGTATTACTCCAACAGAAGCCTATGCCATTTGGCGAAAAGCACCTGATAATAATTTTATTCATATTGCCAATACTTCTAATCTGGAATATACCGATACCATAGAAATATGTGACACCATCTATTATTATCAAATACGAGTAGAAACTCCCGATTGTATATCTATTAGTAATCCCCGAGGAGGAGATTTTGGCGATCATACTCAACCGGAAATTATTATACCTGAGAACGCTAGTATTGATATTGAAACAGGAGAAATTGTACTAAGCTGGATGCTTCCTTCAGCTATTAATGAAGATATTGAACAGTATTTTATTTGGATAATGAACGAAGATGGGGGAAGCGATCAACCTCCCATTGCTGTAGTTGATGGATACGAAAACTTATCGCTAACCTTACCCAACGGACAAGGATGTGATACCAGCTTAACCTATTCCATCACCGCCATTGATAGTTGTGGTAATGCGGGCGTTTGGAACGAAGCCTATTTTATTCGTACCATAAATATGCACAATCCTGAATATAATATTTGTGATGACAAATGCACCATAAGCTGGGATAGTATTTACCCTTGGTTTAATAATGAAGTGTCAGGAATAAGAATTTATATGAGTGAAAATGAAGAAGCTTTTGAAATTGTAGGTGAAGTGAGTTCAAGCGAACAAAAAGCAGATATTTATGGTTTTGAAAGAGGCAGAAAATATAAATTTTACATTGAATCCTACAGCGAAGATAACGAACGCAGCAGTACTTCCTGCATAAAATATATTGTAGGCAAGAAACCTATCAACACCTCTTTCACACTCTTGCGATCGGCTAGTGTTTTAAATGGAAAAGTACAACTAAGATGGCAAGTTGATACTAATGCTATAGTCCCTGAATACTCTATCAGCCGATCTTCTGATGGAATCAATTATAACATTATAGACACTATCTTGGGTAATCACTATAGCATTCAAACCTATTTCGATCGCGAAAGCGAATATTACAAAGAACCACAGTATTACACCGTTTCCCCTTTTGATAGTTGTTATAATGCCGGAGAACCAAGCAATTTTGCCAGAACAATACATGCCTCAGTTGAATCCTACGAAGATGGTAAAGCTCTTATAAAATGGACCGCATACGAATATATGGAAGCTCTTTCTCATTATAATATTTATCGTATCATTGATTCATTGGTATATCCATTTCCTGTGGCCGAGATTTTTCCTACAGAAGATTTGAGTATTATTGATGATTATGGTGGTTTTGTTCCCTTGAGTTCTCGCGTAGGTTACTTAGTAGAAGCGATAGGAAAAGTAATAGATACATTACCCACTTACGATAGCATCCGCTCCAATATTAACTTTTTAACCAAAGCAAGCAATTTGTTTATCCCCAATGGTTTTAATCCAAGAGGAGATATCACTAAAGAATTTAAGCCCATTTATACTGGTATCCGTACAAGGAATTACAATTTCAAAATTCTCAATCAATGGGGTCAAATTATCTTTGAAAGCCATCAACCTATTCTGGGATGGAATGGTAAATATGAAGGTGAATATGTAATGTCAGGAGCCTATGTCTATGTGATTGAATATGAAACTATTTATGATAAGAAACTGCGGAAAAGCGGAATGTTTTATGTGATGTGATTCATAAGAAAAATACTGATTTGCAATCAAATATGGAAGAATTACTAGAGATATCGATCTTATTTATATTTTTGCATATTCGTTTAAAAATCTTCCATTAAAGATAATAAACACTTAGGTTATATTTATATCGCATTATAGCGATACAGTTAATGTTAAAATAAAACTTTTTGATATGTTAAGAGATAAAAAAATATTCGATTTAATTGAGCAGGAAAAAAAACGTCAAACCTTTGGATTGGAACTTATTGCTTCTGAGAATTTTGTTAGTGAAGAAGTTCTTCAAGCCATGGGCTCAGTGTTAACCAATAAATATGCCGAAGGTTATCCAGGTAAACGTTATTATGGTGGTTGCGAAATAGTTGACCAAACTGAACAGATAGCTATCGATCGTGCTAAAGAGCTTTTTGCGGCAGAATATGCTAATGTGCAACCTCACTCCGGAGCACAAGCTAATATGGCTGTAATGCTAGCCTGCCTTAAACCTGGCGATACTTTTATGGGATTAGATTTATCTCATGGAGGTCACCTGTCACATGGAAGCGTTGTCAACTCTTCGGGTATACTATATAATGCTGTTTCTTATGAAGTTGAAGAAGAAACGGGCATGATAAACTATGATAAAATGGAAGCCAAAGCTCTGGAAACAAAGCCAAAGCTTATTATTGCTGGAGCTTCAGCTTATAGCCGCGACTGGGATTATGTTCGCATGAGAGAAATTGCCGATAAAATAAATGCTATTCTTTTTGCTGATATCTCACATCCTTCTGGTTTAATTGCTAAAGGCTTGCTTAACGATCCTATTCCTCATTGTCATATTGTAACTACTACTACTCATAAAACCTTACGTGGCCCTCGTGGCGGAATGATTCTTATGGGCGAAGATTTTGAAAACCCTTGGGGATTAAAAACGCCAAAAGGAGTCATTAAAAAAATGTCAACAGTATTAAACTCTGCTGTTTTCCCAGGCATACAAGGTGGACCATTGGAGCATGTTATTGCTGCTAAAGCGGTAGCCTATGGCGAAGCACTAACTGATAATTATATGAATTATATGCTTCAAGTTCAAAAAAATGCACTTGCTATGTCAAAAGCTTTTGTGGACAAAGGATATCACGTTATTTCCGATGGAACAGATAACCATTTAATGCTCATTGATTTAAGAAGTAAGTTTCCTGAAATAACCGGAAAAGTAGTAGAAAATACTTTAGTTTTAGCAGATATTACTGTGAACAAAAACATGGTGCCTTTTGACAGCCGATCTCCTTTCACTACTTCTGGTCTAAGGGTTGGAACTCCAGCAATTACAACTCGTGGTTTAAAAGAAGAACATATGCCTATAATTGTTGATTTAATGGATCAGGTCATATCTGATATTGAAAATCCGGCAGTGATAGAAAAAGTGAAAAAACAAGTGAATGAAATGATGGGTGTTTATCCATTATTTTCTTGGTAAACCTATAAATACGGAGGCTATCTCAAAAGTTTTTGTCAACTACTGAGTTTTCTTCGTGTCACCTTTATGAGTCAACTGCTACAGCTGTTACACAAAGACTCACAAAGAAGCCTCAAAGGTTCGCAAAGAATTATTTAGAATAATAATTGATATGAGTCCCTTTTGAGATTACCTCTGATTCAAAAATATGAGAATATTAATACAAAGAGTAGAAAAAGCATCCGTAAGCATTGAAGATCAATTGGTTTCTTCTATTGAAAATGGAATGTTAGTTCTGCTAGGGATCGAAACTACCGATAATGAGGAAGATTTGCATTGGCTGGTGGAAAAATTGATGAAGCTTCGCATCTTTAATGATGAAAAAGGAGTGATGAATTTAAACATCAACCAAGTGAATGGTGAAGTTCTAACTATAAGTCAATTTACTCTACATGCCAGTACACGCAAAGGCGCACGGCCATCATATATTCGGGCGGCACGACCGGAACAAGCCATACCTTTATATGAAAAATTTTTGGCTTTAGTACAAGAAAAAACTGACCAAAAAACGGCAAGTGGCATTTTTGGTGCTGAAATGAAAATAAGCCTTATTAATGATGGTCCGGTAAGCATTTGGATAGATTCCAAAAACCGAGAATGATTTTTCTCTTGCCTTTAGCTGCTTATTGTATTATCTTTGTATACTAAAACCTAATTATTATACACCTAAAAATACATATTATGAAAACTTTAATTCCCGTATTACTAATTTTTACGCTTTTTTCTGGATTAGTATCTTGCGAAAAAATTGCAGACGAAATTGGAGGAGCTGTAGAGATAACTATTAATACAGATATGGAAGCACCTCTTGTAGTTGTTCCAACAGAAACAAAAGGTCCTTCTGATACTACCTTCTTCCATAAAACCACCACTTTAGATCCAAATGAAAATGCTGACTTAGCTGATCATCTGGATAATATTGAAAGCATTGAGGTTACAGGTATTACTCTAAAAGTTACTAAAGTATCTCAAGAAAATTTGGTGATGTATAATGGTCATTTTAATTTTACTGATTTAGTAAACAATAAAACTTTTGATTTTGATACTGATATTAATACACCTATTCAAGTAGGCACTATTATTGAAATTGATAATACCCACGAAAATTGGAATGTTATTGTTAAAGCTATGGAGGATCTTCATGCAGGACAAATCACTGCTCATGGTGCCATCAATAGCGATCATTTTGAAATAACATTTGTTTATGGTATTGGTGTTAAAGTAAAAGCAAGTATGTAATTAATTTTTATACTTTCTTAAAATAAATATAGCCTGCTTATTGCAGGCTTTTTTTAACTTTGCCATTATCTAATGATTCCAAAAGAAACCATACAACAAATAATTGAAGCTGCTCGAATAGAAGAAGTAGTGGGTGACTTTGTACATTTAAAAAAAAGAGGTGCTAACCTATTGGGTTTATGTCCTTTTCATAATGAAAAAACACCTTCTTTTACAGTTAGCCCAGCTAAAGGGATATACAAATGCTTTGGTTGTGGTGCAGCAGGGAGTTCTGTGAAATTTATAATGGAACATGAACATAAATCTTACCCTGAAGCCTTGCGTTATGTGGCTAATAAATATCAGATTGAAGTACAGGAAGAAGAACAAACTCCTGAACAAATAGCGCATTACAACGAAAGAGAAGCCCTTTTGCAAATAAGTGATTTTGCTGGTAAATATTTTGCCAATCAGTTATGGGAAACCGAAAAAGGGAAATCTATTGGTTTAAGCTACCTCACCGAAAGAGGTATCAGCACCCAAATGATTAAAAAATTCCAATTGGGATATAGCCCAGATGAATGGACCGCTTTTACAGATTATGCCATAAAAAATGCACACGATATTAAGCTTCTTGAAAAAACAGGACTCACCATTTTAAAAGAAAATGGTAAAAAATTCGATCGCTTCAAAGGTCGGATAATGTTTCCTATTCATAGCCTTACCGGACAAATTATTGGTTTTGGTGGGCGTACTTTAAGTAACGATAAAAAACAAGCGAAATATCTAAATTCTCCCGAATCACAGCTATACCATAAAAGTAAAATCCTTTATGGTATTTCCCATGCCCGACAAGAGATGGTACGTCAGGATAATTGCTTTTTAGTAGAAGGATATACCGATGTTATATCTCTTTTTGATGCCGGAGTGCAAAATGTTGTGGCCAGTTCTGGCACTGCCTTAACTACTGATCAGATTAAACTAATTAAAAGATTCACGCCTAATATTACCATTTTATATGATGGCGATTTTGCAGGAATTAAAGCCGGATTACGAGGTATCGATATGATATTATCAGAAGGGATGAATGTAAAAGTGGTGCTTTTCCCCGATGGAGAAGACCCTGATAGTTATGCTCGCTCTCATCGCTCTTCGGAAGTACAAGAATATATTACTCAACAAGCACAAGATTTTATCCGTTTTAAAACCGGATTACTAAGTGAAGAAGCTGAAAAAGACCCCATAAAACGTGCTGGTCTAATCAAAGAAATTGTTCAGACTATTGCTGTTATCCCTGACCCAATTACACGACAGGTTTACGTAAAAGAATGTGCTACATTATTAGATATGCCTGAGCAAACTTTGCTCAACGAACTTAATAAAAAACTACGAAATAAATTTACAGAATCCTATAAAACACAGATTGCTGCTCCACAGCCTATAGCTCCGCCACAAACAAATTACACAACTGAGGAGGATCAATTAAGAGATAAACTCTCTTATCAGGAAGAAAATATAGCACGGCTACTTTTAGAGTTTGGAAGTAAAAACTTTAATTACATAAATAATGATGGTCAGGCAAATGAATTCAATGTAGCTGCTGTGATTATCGACCAAATAGAAATGGATCACCTAAGCATTGAAAATCCTATTTATAAAACTATTTATGATGAATTTGCTGATGCTGTTGAAAAAGAAGAATTTAAAAGTCTGGCCTATTTTATCAATCATCCCAAAGAAGAAGTATCAAAGTTTTGTGTAGAGGTGATGAGTCAGGTTTATGAACTATCTCCCAACTGGTTAGAAAGAAAGCAGATAAGAGTAAAGTCTGAAGAAGATAAGCTTCAAATGAGTGTGATGAACTCTATTCTATCCTATAAACTTAGCGTATTAGAGAAAGGCATCAAACAACTTCGTGTTGAACTAAAAACAGCCGACGATAATAATATGATGGAAATATTGAGCCGAATAGGTAAAAAAGAAAATCAGAAAAAATTACTTAGCAAAGAGTTGGGTCGTACTATTTTGCGTTAAAAACAAAACCTGACTCCCGTTTTCCGCACTAGGACACCCATATTGAAAATTATATAATTCGACAAGGTACTTTTGCTCTTCATTTTGCCATTGATGCAAAACGAAGCAAAAAATCTAGTGCAATCGATGACCAGCCCTCATCTGTCGCAATGATGTTTTTTTAGCGCGATGGTTGGTAAAAGAATGACCTGACATTTATTGTGCTGTATGCTTCTATCAGATGCTGCGTTTCTGTTTTTAATAGTATTCACTGTCATTATTTTAAACGCAAGCGCCATCGCAAAAAAACTATCATTGCGGCATTCATTGCCATCGCCGGCCTTCCCGATTGCCCCTGCCATCCCGCACTGCTTTCGCAGGAGTTCGGTTCTTTCATAGTTATGATCTCGGGTTTTTAAGATTAAGAAGAAATATAAAAGTAACAACTTCACTGCTATTTTTTTACGTACAATCATGATGCAAATATAGCTCTGGGACACCAAAAGTCAAACTATTTTTAAACTAACATGTTGATTTACTGACAGATGTGGTTTTGCAGTGAAAAAAGTACGGAAAACAGGAAAAAGAGAATCAGAAAAAATTACTTAGCAAAGAGTTGGGTCGTACTATTTTGCGATAAAAAAACAAGCCCGACTATTCAACTAGTCAGGCTTTTAAAATTCGATATCAAAAGGATTTAGAAAAAACTATTTCTTTTTTTCTGGAGCCTTAACAAATCCTTCTATTTTCAAACGTATCACTTGATTATTAGGATCGTTAGTATTAACAGTAATGTTCTTATGTTGTTTGTTAGATTTTCCTTTTGATTTGAAAGTAACAGCTATAATTCCTGTTTCACCTTTCTTAATAGCGTGATCAGTTTTACTGACGGCAGTGCAGCCTCAACTCGCTTTTACGTGGCGAATCATCAAATCATTTTCACCCAAATTTTTATATACAAAATCATGAGTTATATCCTCTCCTCTAACAATAGTATCAAAATCAAAAACGAGCTCTTCAAATTCAATTTTTGGAGCTTTAGCAAGTTCTTCTTCACTCATACTATCAAAATCTTCTATAATAGAAGAGCGAACAGAAATAAGATTTTTACTACTATTCCTTACATCATCATTAATCACAACGTAAAAACGATCGGTTTGCTTTCCCCATTTTTGTTTGCCTTCTTTATCTTTTATTTGTCCGGCTTGATAAACAACAGAGATTTGTCCTTTTTGATCAGGTTTTAATAGCTCTGGAACAGCGCTAACATTTACATATGCTGGAATATCTTTAAAACCAAGTGCTATATCTGATTCTCCTGTGTTGATGATTTCAATTGTACTTACTCTTTCTTCCTTATTGGTTACATTTCCTAAGTTTAAAAAGGTGGTATTCAATCGCAAATCGGTATTTTGAAATGTCTTTCTATATTGTGCTGATATAGATCCTGGAATAGGAATTACATTACCACTTACATATATCACTTTCCCTGATTTGTTTTCATTAGTATAAACAGTAATCCGCTTATTAAATCTATCAGCATTTCCCAAAGGGTTAAATGTTGCTTTGATTATTCCAGATTCTCCTGGAGCTACAGCTTTGGCAGGCCATGTTGCAACTGTAATTCCTGGGTCAGCTTTTACTCTGTTTATCAACAAATCCCCTTCACCAGTATTTGTAAATGTAAATTGCACATCAATATTCCCGGCTTCTTCTTTCACTGAGCCAAGCCTAAATACGTCATTTTCAAAAGTGATTTTAGCTCCTTTCTGCTGTCCACAACTTATCAGTTGTAGAAACAACAAACTAACAACAAAAATTATCGCTTTGTTTTTCATTTCTTCCGTTTTATATATTTAAATAGCAAATTTAATTTTTTTTTCTACAAAACAGGTTTTATGACTATCTTTTCTTTGAATTCAATGAGTCTTAACAGATTTTTACAATCTTTTTGATCTGGATAATATTATGCTACTTCAAAAAATTCTTTTTGAAAGTATAGAAAGATTATAAATATCATACCCCTCACAAATTTCCTTTTTACGGTAAAAAAATTATAATGAATACATAAAAAAAAGTATTTTTGCCAAACCAAAAAAACAAAATTTACTATAATGAAACAATTATTTACACTATTAATGCTGAGTATGTTATTTATTAATACTCAAGCACAAACAGAAGTCTCGGGAAATCAATCAGGAATCTGGTCAGCAGAGGAATCACCCTATTTGGTGGTTGGTGAAATTGTAGTTCTTTCAGGAGCAACACTTCATATAGAAGCAGGTGTAGAAGTTAATTTTCAAGCCCATTATAAACTAACAGTTAATGGAACAATAGAAGCTTTAGGTACAATAAACGATAGCGTTTTTTTTACAACTGACAATCCAAATGAAGGATGGGGAGGTATTCGTTTAAATGGTACTGATAATAATATTTTTAATTATTGCCGCATTGAATTTGGTAAAACCATAAATGATTATCCAGATGCTCATGGTGCAGCTGTTGCCCTTTTTGGTGTAGATGCCAGCTTTAACCATTGTGTTTTTGCCGATAATTATGCCTATGCTGATGGATATGGTAGGGGTGGTGCTATTTATGCATTCAGCTCAGTTAATACTACTTTCAATTCATGTAGCTTTTTACGTAATCGTTCCTATGGAACAGGTGGAGCCATTGAGTTTTCAGGAGACAATGGTACTGTATTAACAGATTGTGTTTTTATTCAAAATTATTGCGACTATGGTGGTGGAGCCGTCTCTTGCTATTTAGCTGAAGGTACAAAAATGACTCGCTGTTTATTTGTAGAAAACTATACTAACTACGATAATGGAGGAGCAATTAGAATTTCTGGAATGGGTAATAATGTGTATTTGGAGAATTGTAGTATAAGCGAGAATTCAGCCAACAATGGAGATGGAGGAGCTATAAATATTGATTATGGCACAGCTTATTTAGTAAACTGTATTGTATATAATAATCCTGGAGAATATAGTGATGATGTGTATTTAGGTGTAGCCGGCAATGCTGAAATTAATTACAGCAATTCAAATATTCCTGATGGCGCAACAGGAGGAAATAATATCACTGAAAATCCGCTTTTCGAAGATATTTCTACATTGAATTATCAACTACAGGAGTTCTCGCCATGTATTGATGCAGGGACAGATATAGGTTATGAATATTGGGGTGAAGCTCCAGATATGGGCTGTTTTGAATGGGAAGAAACATCTGCGGTATCTGAGTTAAGCACAATAAATATAGAAATGTATCCAAATCCTACAAAAGGCCTAGTGTATTTCGATAATATTGAGCATATACAAACTGTTCATATTTATGATATAAGCGGTCATCTGCTTATGGATAATTCCAATAAAAAAGCTCAAAAATCACTGGATCTATCTGTTTTAAATAATGGCATCTACTTTCTGGAAATACAAACATCAAAAGAGATATTTGTTACGAAGCTTATTAAGGAGTAATCATTTTACATTTGAATAATATCTAGCGTTCCATCCACAAAGAAACTTGAAGATCAACCATATCAGTAAATAAAAAACTATCGTCGGTTTGTTCGTAATTCTCCGAATAAATGGTGATATCCCAGTTTGTGCGATCCATGGAAAATCTTTCTGAAATAATTAAGATTAGACTATCATTTTGAGTGATACTGCTTTTAAAATAGAGTGGTTTGCTATTTTCTCTAATCGTTAAATCTCCGGCAGTATGATAGAAACTTCCATCTGCCTTTTTTAAATGACTCAAGATGAAAGTGGCTATCGGATATCCTTTCACATTAAAAAAATCGGCAGATTTTAAGGTGTTTGTAAGCACTTCTCTCATCAATAAATAATCAATATCAGTATCTGCAATACTATCCATGCAAATTTCTAATTGAGCACTTATGATCTCTCCATCTATTACACCAATACTTCCTGCTTTAAATTTTATATAGCCAGTATGTGTCACACAAAACCAAGAGATCAAGCTTTTTTTTGTATTCAATTTGTAAAAAACCACCTCTCCATTGTCTTTGTATTTATGTTGCAAAGCTTCAATATCTTTTAAGAAATCTTGATTTTCTATAGTTTGTTTTGCTTTATTTACCTCCACCTCTTCACTAATGGCTTTTCGTTTACCCTGTGTATTATCATTGGATTGATTACACGCAACCATCAGGATTATTACGAATATGATCGCACCCCATTTTAATGAATATGTAAAGATATTACTCATCTGTTCATATATTATTTTCAACTTGCTTATCTCATATGGAATTTGCATTAACATGGCAAATCCCTGTTATTTTTCCATCTACTATCATTTCTTTAACCCCCTCAGGAATATTTATAGCATCTGTAAAGATAGTATTTACAAATTCGGCAGCAAAGAAATTACAGTCTTTTAAATCGGCACCACTAAAATTAGCACCATGAAGATGTGCACCACGAAATTCGGCACCTTTTATTCGAGAATTGATAAAGCTCACATCTTCTAAACCAGCACCTGTGAAATCAGCATAACAAAGATCCATAGAATCTAGTTTTGCTCCTGTAAAAACGGTGATAATGAAATTAACATTTACTGCTTTACTCCCGGTAAAATCGGCATCCAGAAATTCCGATTCTTTCATCAAAGCATTGGTAAAATCGCAATTTCTAAAATTAGCTCTATGACCTCTCACTCCAAACATATTGGCTCCACGAAAATCAGAGTTCTCCAGATTCGAATCATTCACAAACATTCTAAATAAAGTAGCCCGTGCAAAGTTACTATTTGACAAATCAGAATCCATAAAATAGGACCAGCGGATATCACAAAAACGAAAATCAGAGTCTTTAAATATACTACCCATACATTTGGCTGAACGGAATTTTGCCCCTCTAAAATCTCCACTTATTACTTGTTTTCCTTTCCAAAAAACGCCATCAAGATCTGCTGCTCTAAAATCGTCAAAATCCATAGGAACAGCGGAAATTCCTTGTTTTCTAAGCGTCCCATCTTCAAGATAAATATCTTCATTTATTATTGAATCTATAATCTTTTTATCAGTAAAATTAGAAAGATATAACATATTTGTTGAGTCGCATTCGACTGGAAACAAAGCCGATACTCCAGATTTGGAAAACTGATTGCAAGAGTATAGTGAACTTATAATAAATCCACATACAACTACTACAAAGACAATATATTTCATCTTTTTATACAATATCATTTCGTTTAAAATATCTATTTCCTAATGAGGCAAAACCAAAACCTAATAAAATTGGATACAAAATAGCAAATACTATAAATATGGAACGAGAAACAGTATCAAGAATATAAAAAGATGCGGGACCCATGACTGTCAATTTTGGATCGAAAAGAGCTAGAGTAGCTGTTCTAAATACCTGTAGAGGATTCACCATTCCTATAAAAATGACTATTTGAGGATCCATTCTTGTTTTTAGCATCACTCCCATTAAAATTAAATCTAAAAAGGCTACCAATAATAACCAAAGAATAAAAACAGCACTAATGGCCAAATTTTGCGAATGTGCCATTGCTGAAATATACATGGCTATTCCGAGAAAACAAACCACCATTGCTATCAACAATAAGCTATAAAATATAAACAAATCCCAAGGCACTCCAATATTTGTAAAGCTACCCCATAGTGCAGCTCCAAGTAATGCCAAAAAAACCGGAATAAATATCTCTATTAAACGACTCCAAAATTTTCCCCAATAATAACCTGAAAAAGAAATGGGTAAGGATAGCATATATTCCATCACATTGGTTTCTCGATCTCCAACAACAGCTCTAACAGTAGATATAAGAATGTAAATAGGTAAAATAACCATACTTACCTGCATAAAAGTAACCATCAATCGGCCTAAACCTACAAAACCAATAATTTGCGACTCGGTAATGCCAAATGCAAACATAATAGCAACAAAACCACCAAAGAGTATACTATAACCCCAAAACCAAAAGGATCGCAGGCTTTGGCGCAATTCTAAAATGGCTATATTAATCATTCCTTTCTTCATAATATTTACTTTTTATACACCTTTTTATGCTAATGTCCTTGTCCCATCTTATGCATCTTCATAAATTTATCACGCATGGATTTACCATCTTTGATTCGTTGAGCTGTAGTAACATAATCATATGTAGAATCATTGGGGATTGATAATGCTCCATAACCATAGCCCATTGGCGTACGATCTCCATAACGATAATATGCTTTTTCAATATCAATCCACTCACCTGTTTCGCAATGGCCTATCCAGGTTTGAACTTTTCCATCGCCAGCAAATCGTTTCCAATCCTCAGAACCCACAAAATTCACATAACATCCTAAATCATCATACCAAAGTACTTTTCCCCATTGGTTTATGCTTTGGGCAGAATATTCCTGCTCAGCTAGCCCCATTAAACACAAAACGCAAATATCTCTGTCCCAATTTATTTCTCGTGGATTAAAATCAGCTTCTGGCTTACAAGCAAAAGCAAATAATACTAAGAATACAAATGCTATCTTTTTCATCTTTTGTTTTTTTTTCGTTTATTATTTATGTTAGCTCGGATTTGTAATCCGAGTTTTATTATAGTGGATTTTGATTTAAAATCACACGGATTACAAATCCGCGTTAGCTTACTCGTTTATCTATTTAACTTTCACTATTCTATCCACAACAATTTTTCCCAAATCCATTTCTATCTCCCTATTTACTAGTGAAGATATTTCACTCATCCGATGGCTACAAAGAATCATTAACGCGTCTTTATTAAAAGCTTCTAAATACTTGAAAAACACTTTTCTTGCTTCTGGATCAAGGTTAGCAGCGGGTTCGTCCATCAACAAAATTTTAGGATTACGACCCAAAGCAAAAGCAATCAGCAATTTTTGTTTCATGCCTCCCGATAGTTTTAAGAAAGGCTTATGGAGGTGTTCATTTATCTGCAAACCTAAATCCATAACAATCTTTGAAAAAACATCTTCAGGCGTTCCTGTTAACTTCGAAAAGAAAACCAACATTTCTCTAACCGTCATTTTTAGCGGAGGAGGTATTTGTGGTACAAAACCAATATCTTTCATTATTTCCTCATGTTGAATACGAGGGTCGCCTCCCATTACTTCTAATTGGCCATCATAGACATATTGTCCTAGAATACAACGAATTAATGTTGTTTTTCCAGCACCATTAGGACCACTTAAACTTATTCTTTCTCCCGAAAAGAATTCCACTGACAAATGATCAACGACCACCTGATCTTTAAATAATTTGGATAATCCATTGGCAGCAACTAAAGCTGTTTTTTCATTATTTATCATAATAGCTTGTCCACTCCTTTAATAGTAAATGATAAGGCTTTGCCTCCACAAGTATCAATACACAATCCACATCGGGTGCAATCGGAACCAGTAAAATGCACTTCTTGTGTGGCCTTTCCTCTTTGCACAAACCATAATTCATGAGGCACCAAACATACATCTTGGCAATCGCGACAATAACCACATTTATCAAACTCAAATTTAACAGTTAAAGGTGCAACTATACCAGTTATAGCCCATGTAGCACCAACCGGACACACATAGCGACACCAAAACCGCTTACTATAAACAATTTCAAATATAAGTAAAGCCAAAACCCATAATAGAATAAGTCCCGGACCATAAGTAATGGCTCTGGATAATATCCCAATAGGATTCAAATTTTCAAACACAATATTTTTTGTAAATAATGCCAATAGTAAGAACCCTACCCAAAAAACAAATCGAAGATAGATATTAAAAGAATGTTCTTTTACCATTTTCTTTTTTACAAAATAGTTATGAAGTTTTTCAGCTCCTTCAGCCAAAAGATGATAAGGACATATCCAGGAGCAATAGGTTCTTCCTCCCAATGTGCTCAATATTAAAATGGTAAAAAAACCAATCCAAAAATTCATGGTGAGAGATGCAAAATAACCACCAGGAATAGAGATTAAAATAACTTGTAATGCATTATACACATCTATTAAATAGAAACCCATAGCTCGAGAACCACTTAAAGACCCTTCTAATAGTGAAAGATCCAAGAAAAAGGAAGCAAAAAACAAAAGATTAACCAAAATAAGTGTGACCCATCTGATATTTCTCCATTTATGATTTCCTGTTTCTGTTTTACACCAAACATTGTAATCAATACCCAATTTGGTATGAGGCATATCCGCAATAGCTTTTGGTGTTAGTGGTGGCATTTTCTTTATATCTTTAAACATGACGCCCCCTTCCGCTTGATAGGTGAGTCAAATCAGGATCCACAATAATACTAGGTTCTTCTGTTGGGCAAACCATTACACAAACACCACAACCCGTACACGCATCCAATACTTTTGGTCTCATTTTACCATCTCTTCTGCGAGGAGAAAAAATAATAGCCGTTTCTCCAATAGGACATTCAGTTACACATAAATTACATGTTTCTCTGTCAAATTCTATATCTCTAAGGGGAGTGGCCTTTTTAAATTTACTATCAGGTGATCTGTAAACGCCTTCGAAATCCAAGCCACGAGAAACTCCCTTAAAACCTTTACCCTGATGTGCTAAGCATGTATTTTTATTTACATGAGCTCTGCCCATTCTCACTTCCTCTTTCATGGCTTTAATTTGAATGGGGAAAGGATTAAAACCCACTTCAGCAACATCATGTTCTTTTTGGTAAGCGGCTATAGCATTACCTCCAGCTATTTCGTAAGGTTTAAAATCGAGAACAGCAGTTGGGCAAGTTTCTACACATTGCAATGAGTCACAAGAAAAATCGCAGGGCTGTGTTCTCACATCAATATATGGTGTACCATAGGATAATCCTGAATCTATTCCTGCTAATTTAATAGCATCTATAGGGCATATTTGTACACATAAGCCACATTTGATACATCCATAGATAAAATCAGATTCAGCTATAGCCCCTGGAGGTCTTAAGAAATAAGGTGTTCTTGTATCATCAGGGCCGTTGACACTTCGGAGATAGCTAACTCCACCACCAAGAGCGGCAAGCCCAAAAATGGCTACAGCTCCAGATTTAATAAATTGCCGACGACTGTTTTCTTTGCTTTCTTTTGCCATCTGTTAGGGTTTTTTTTATTTGTAAAGGTACAAAATATACTACTTATTATTAAAATTTAAATCTTGCTCCAATATTAAAACTTCTACCTGGCTCGTAATACAAGCTTTGCGTATCCATTGCTTTATATGCTCTACTTAAATGCTCAACATAATTCAAATTAAAAATATTAGTTACTGCTGCATTTATGTCCACAAATTTCCAAGGACTATAGGTGAAATAGAAATCCGCGACAGTAAAGCTTGGTGTTGTTGATTCATTAAAGCTTGTAGAAACTCTATCTTGCTCACTAGCCATTCTTAGGTGAATGTGAGTATTAATTTTATTGGTTTTATATGCCAAATTCGCATTTACAGTAAATGGAGGTATCTCAGCCAAAGGCTCATCCCAACTCACATTCTGAGCATAGGTATAGGCAGCACCAAAAGCAAATGTAAAATCCTGAAGAAAACCTACTTCTACTCCTGCTTCAAAACCGGTCATAAATGCTTGATCAATATTAGTAAAGACTTTTGTTCCTTGTGGAGGTTTACACGCCATATATTTTTTATGAATGCTAGTATCAAGCTTAGCAGTAATATAATTCTGCAGATAAGAATAAAAAATATCTCCAAAAACACTCACATGTTCCCAACTTTTTTCCACTTTAATATCGGTTTGATAATTTGCTTCTGATTTCAAATTAGGATTTCCAAGATATTCATATGCATCCATTCCTATACTCAAATGGTTGATGAACACTTCAGATAAATCAGGTGACCGTGTAGCACGAGCAGCTGCCCATTGAACATTTAAATCATCATTTAAATACCAAGTTAGTGAAGTAGATATTGTTGGATCTATTCTTGAATCAGGGGTTATTTCTCCGTTATATTGTGCCTTAAAATCATCAGCTGGATCGTTGATTGCATATGAAACAAAATTAAACCTTACTGCTGCAAGCCAAACCCAATTTTTATTTATTTCATATTTGTTTTCAAAGAAGAAACCCATATCATTCTTTTTTGAATCTTGCCATGTTTTATCTTGAAAAACCTTAGGAGGATCGAAGACCTGACCGACATTACAAGGGTTTTCATATACAGTACGATCTCGATGACCCTGTTTAGCAATTTGCTTAAAGTCTACTCCAGTAAAAATAACATCTTTACTTCCTGCAGTTATCCCCAACTCGGTTCTACCACCATATACTTGTGCTTGAACAGGAGAAATAGCATGCGTAAAACGAGCTGCAGGCCTCCTCAAATTCGACATTTCATGATCAACAAAAGAACCATATACTTTAGCTTTAAGCATAAAAATAGATTCTGATAAGTTTTGAATTCCATAATCTAAAGAAGCTATGGTGCTATTATCATGATCTCCATCCATTGGCAAACCAGCATAAAGCACATCTCGTGCAGAACTTTGTCGTAAAGTAAATTGCAAACGCTGATTGTCTTTAATATTTGCTCCAGTTTTTATAGTATAACCCCATCTGGTAAAAGAAGAAGCTATTTCTTGTCCAGATCCACTTTCATAATTGCCGTAATCTTTATAGCCAGCATTAAGTGAAAAATCAAGTTTCTTACCAACTACCTGAGCAAAAATATTGCTGTAATAATTATCTCCGTTTGATTGATAGCCAGCATTTACATTTCCTGAGACTAATTTCCCATTAATTCTACTTGGGCGATTACTTACAATATTAATTACGCCACCTAATGCTGAACCAAAACGTACATTATACGGGCCTTTTATTATTTCTATCTTTTGTATCTCTTCTGGAGAAATTTGTGAAATAGCAGGGTCCATTCTATTTGGGCATGCATTTGCACTATGTACACCCCCATCTATTTGCACATTTAATTGGCTGTATTTAAACCCACGTAATACAGGCTCCATTCCGTAGTTGCCTCGTTTTTCTACCGCAAATCCAACTTGATTCTTAAGCATTGCTCCACCATCATGAGGGTTTTCTATTTCCAAAACTTTACCGTTAATATTTGTTTTATTGATATTATGATTGGTCTTTGCCGTAACCAATATCTCCTCAATATATATTGTTGTATCTATTTGTGCAAATCCCAAAGTAAAGAATAGATTTACTATGATAACAGATACAATTATCTTCAAATTTTTCATTTTATATTTTTATTGTTTATAAAATATCGTTTTTAATTGCCACAAAGACACCAAGCACCACTTAGCAATAACAAAATAGATAATCTTTGTGATTCTTAGCGACTTAGTGGCAAAATCATCATAAATAAATCTTAAATATAGTAGCTTGACTCCTTGTAATATTTTATATTTGAATATAAAACCTAAAAATATACTCAAATACCATGCAATCAAACTAAAATAATATGATTTAATAAATGATAAAATATACAAGTGTATTAATTTCCAAATATCTATCTGTATCTTACACTTCTTTTTCCTTTCTAATTCATTAAAATACAAAACCGTAGCTATGGCTATACTTTATTTTTTGTAATTCTTATACAGAAAAAATAAGTAATAATATACCAACAGGTATTTACAAGTTAATACACTAGGAAAGCTTTTTGGGGGGTGGTATATCTATTTCTAAAAAAGTCTCTTTTATAGAAATCGTATAGCCTTTAAAGTTAAAATCTTCGGAAACAAGTACATTATTGGATAATAAACTCTTTGAATGGATATAAATATTCTCTGAAATATCAATTGGTGGTGGTGGTGGTGCTTTTTTTTCATTGTGTGTATCCACTGATCTTTTAATCAGTGCATTCAAATAACAAACATCTCCAATTAAGGTTTTTGAATCACTATCTATAAAAACAACAATATCATCTTCATTAGCCATAAATTGCTGACCAAAATAGATCATATACGGAATATAGGATACTATAAGCATCATACTGTATAAGGCTACTAATGATATGGCAATGGTTTTTCGCATCTGTTACAAATATACATTATTATCTTTTACATTCAACCAATAAGCTGAGCTTGACATAAAAGATCATTAGTCACTCACTATATTTTTATCTTCCCAAAGATATTTTGGAGTTTTATCTCTTAATACAAATTTAGGCTCAGAGAAAGGTGCCAATCGTTCTAAAAAATCGAGAATAACCAATAAAGGAGATCCATAAAAAAACTTGATATCTTTATTAAAGTCCCATAAATGCTCTACATAACTATAGAGCTCATACGGAGTATCTCCTATATTATCTCCATCCCTATCAAATCCTTGATAATCATCGAAATAATTATCTTTCCACACATTACCATTAGCTGTCCTGCCTTGGGCAATTACATTAGTTAAATTGCCATGAAAATAATTTTTTGTAATAATATTGCCTTCCTGATTGGTATGAAAAAACATGCCTGCACCACAAAAAGCAATTTCGTTACCCTGAATGGTATTTAATTGGTCGGGTACAAAAGGCGAAACATCTACATGAATTCCTTCAGCAGAATAGATAAAACGGTTATTTAATATCTGATTGGATGAAGTTTCTTTCAAGCCCAAACACATTCCGCTAATACCCATAGAACCAACAATCAGATTATCGGTCATAATGGTTTTTTCGCTATACATTAAGAAAACACCTACCGAATTCTCGTAAAACTCATTGGCTCTAATTCTGTTATTATGGGCATACATAAAATGAATGCTATAACGATTTCCTATTCCTAAGTTCTCTTCAAATAGGTTTCCTAATGAATACCAAACCACCATATCGCGTGCTTCGTGCCAATAGTTTCCGTGCACTGTATTTCCTTTAGCCCACCACAATCTAATAGCATCACCTTTTAGGGCTTTTTCTCTTCGTGAGAGCGATGTTATTTCGCAATGACTGATATAATTGGAATCTGATTTAAAAATATCGATACCAAAAAGGCATTCTTTTATTCTACAGTTTTCAATAAGAACATGACTTCCGGTTATTTTTACTCCAGCATCAATTCTATCATGTGAACCGCCAGAATTGGCAATGATCATATTCTTGACTACTACATTTTTTGATTCAACAGTAATTACACTTTCTTTGCCTTGCCCGTTGATCTCACTTTTTCCTTGTCCATCTATTATAAGTCCATCTGTTGTAATGATAATAGGTCCCAAATAAATACTTTCTAATAGAATAGTATCACCAGCTTTAGCCCTATCAATAATAGGCTGAAGTGGAATTCCATCTTCTAAAGTGAACTCGAAGTCAAAAGGATAATAGGTTCCAAATTCTTTTTCTTGAGAATAAGTGTTACTTGAAATAATAAGACTAAAAAACAAAATACCACAAAACCGTGTTAATAAACCATTGCTGATTGTCCAATTTTGCAGTATTTTATAAGTATTAAATTTAAAGCTCATGATGCAGCTATTTTTCCTTTAACTCTTTGCGTTTCATTAATATAGCTAAGATAAACAAGATGGTAGTTCCTACAGTTAGGAAAAAACCATAATATGGATAAGACATGGTTACAAACTGAGCCACTTTACCTTCTCCAAAAACGGTAGGCATAAACTCATTAATACCACCAAATGCACCTCCACCATGCAAGCCTAAATGGTGCCCATACCAATACAAACCTGAAATATAACCTCCAAGAAAATAAAATGGTAAAAAAGCAGGCACCAAACCATAAGCAAAGTTTAGTTTTTTAGGTGTAAACATAAATAGCAAACCAAAAAGGAAAAATAAAGCGAAGAAATAGGGTGAATAAACCATTAGAGAATCCAGACCTTTTAAGAATCCAGGTGTCACATCTATCTTCACTGGCAAACCTGTTTCTGGGTCTTTTATCTCATTACCTTGGGCATCTTTTTCAGTATCGAAAGTATAATAAACAGGATATTCTCTATGGGCTTCGGTATTTCTACCTTGAGTAATACCATACATTCCAATAAAGTGATTGATAGCATTCATTTCTATCAAACAATCGGCACCAGCCTGATCTGCTGCCAGCTCTGATCTTTCTTGCTGACCAGCACAACCATTATACACTCCATTATACTTAAACTCTATTCTTATACCATTGGGATACATTGTTTTTGGATATTGAATGCTCTGCAAGGCCACCCACCAGATAGGTGTGAAATAAGCTATAATTAATAAAACAAGCCCGATTCCTGAAAATATTTGGTACTTTTTCATTTTATGTTTTTTATGTTTTAAACAAAGATAACAAAGCCCTTAAAGTATAAGGGCTTTGTTCATTCTAATTAGATTCTAAATTAGCTATTATTTAACTTCTACACCCGCTTCATTAAGCATATATGCAGTAGCATCAACAATATCAGTATCAGAACAATCGGCACAAGCACCTTTAGCAGGCATTACACCATGTTCTCCTGTAAAGCCATTGATAGCACTTTTAGAAAGCCCATCTAAACCTTTGGAAGCAACTTCTGTCCATCTTGCTTTATCAGTTAATGCAGCAGCACCAGCAATCCCAGTCATATGACAAGCCATACACGACCTATCATAAACAGCTTTTCCATTCTCAAGGTTAACTCCTGTAGCCGCAGCTCCACTATTGGAAGTTGTAGCTGTAGTAGCTTTAGTCTCTAATAACATCCTAGACTTGGCTTTCATAAACTCGATAATTTTATCGGCAGCTTCATCAGAAACATTTTGGTTAGGCATAGCTAACTTAAATTTCTGTCGCATGGCTTCAATATCTGCTTCACCCATATGGTGTTCTGTATTCATTAACCAAGACTTCAACCACTTATCGGTTCTGCGCTTATCTACCATTAATAAATCTGGTCCGTTATATTCTTTACCAAACATATGGCAGGCATTACAACCGTGGTTCAAATATTCCATTTCACCGGGTATCATATTCTTCATTTCTATAGCAGAAGGCTTGAAGGCTTGCATTTTCATATCGGCTTTTACACGAGCAGAATAAGCTAGTAAACGATTATTCTCCGCTTTATCGTTATATTCAACAGCTAAATAACCTTGTAACACTCTATTACCTGGGTGATGAATCTCATCTAATAATAATGGATACATACCTGCTTTTTCAGCTAAAAATTCTAGAGTAGCCGTTTCACCTGGACGCCAGCGATACATTTGATCGTAAGCAGATATTTCATAAACATAATGATCTGTTTTATCTTGACCATGATTGGTTAAATGAATTTCTACCATTTGACCCTGTTTTACTTTGATATCACCTGGAGTAACCACACCATCTTTAATGGTTCCATAAACATGAACAGTCTTTCCTTTTACTTTAACTTTCTCTGCTCCTAGTGCAGTATAATAAGGAGATTTCTCATTTATAGTAATATCAGTACCCACATCATATTTTGAAATAGGAGTATACCTATCTACTCCCATTATTATAGTGTAATGAGGCTCTCCCAGAGGAATAGGAAGATCGTAAAGAATGGTCATTTCATCATTTGGTCCACCTTTAATATCAATTAACTGGTGGTTTTGTGGATGAAGAGGACCTACTGGATTAAATCTATCAATAGATAATTTATTTAAGGCTATTAAATAATCACCTTGTGGATCTAAAGCATCTCCATAAGTAGAAACTAAGTGCCCAATATTATAATGTGAAGGCACATAATTTAATACTTTAAGATCGACATAATTCCACTTTGTAATACGAGAATCTACATAAATAGATGTGTAAATTACACCCGGGTCGTCATCAAATTGATTATGTAATGGACCTAAGCCTACTTCTACACTACCATGAAGCGCATCTTCTAGAGAAATAATAGGAATACCATATTTATCATAACCTTCGAAATTTTTCTCATCAATAGCTTTCATGATTTTCTCGAAAGAATACACCCAAGCATGAGAATCTAATTTACCAGCTACAATAATATAGTTACCTGTTGTAGGATCAACATCTACACCGTGAGGTGATTTTGGCTCTGGAATAAGATAGAATAAACCTTCTTCAATAGCAGTTTCGATAGTGATTACTTTATGTCCGTTAACCAACTTATATTTCCCGGCTTTTACCACTTCAGCAGCTTTTAACCAATTGGTTACGTGCAAATAATCTACATCTCTTGATGAGCAACCAGCTTCAAATGGAGGACGACCACTTTCCATACCACCATAATACATTTCGGTACAAAATGAGTTAGTGAAACCCCAACCATAACTAGCTAATTTACCAGCATCGGATAAATCTTGCGTATAAGGAGGAAACTCAAAAGTAAAGGAATTATCTTCATCTACCTTACCAGTTTCATTGTCAAACTTCCAATAAGTTAAACCACCACGCCAGTATTTCTCAAAGTTGGTTTGTGAAAGAGGATAATATTTTCTATCAAATGGAGCTGGATATTGTGTTGCTTCCATGATATATTCTGAGTTGGGAGTGAAAAAGTTTCCTCCGTGATCACTACGAAAAATAGGATGTGGTATCACAGACTTTATTTCCCAATCTTCTAAACTAACAATATAAATCCTTGGATTTGCTTTATCGTTAACCGTTGCCCACTTACCATCATATACTCCATTAGTTTCGGAGAATCCTGGATGGTGTGTATCACCCCAAAGAATTTCTTGACTTTCAATAAATCCTTTGGCCATTAATGCTTTAGTTTCTTTACTATATCCATAGCCATTATAAGGCTGACGAGTACAAATAGGAACATATTTTAACATTCTCATAGATGGAACAGTATACATAGGCATATTACCTGCTTGTCCACCAGAGTTCATCGCAACGTACTGATCGGCAATATGATCGGGAGTATATGTTTTAGCAGCTGCCAAAACATCGGCTGAATTTAAGCCTCTTCTTTTTACTACATCACCAAAAGACTCATCGCCTCTTGGAGAGCCTAGCTCACCTGTAACAACTGTGCTTCCTCCATCGCCACAGCTGGTAAAAACAACTGCTAAACCAAGGAGCGCCGCTATTAATCGGTATCTCATTATATTTTGTTTTATATTTTTCATGATTTTAATAATTTATTTTAAAACTATCTTTATTTTATTTTGCTATTTACTTTTGCTCTTTTGCAAGTTCAATGGATAATAGCTCCTTGGCACGTATTCCAACATCGGCAGTTTTAACCTGATATTGCCAATACTGCTCAGCCCAAAGGAAAGCGTCGTACCATTTACCTTCGGCAGCATATCTCTCGTATTTTTCTTTAGAAGAAGCAGCCTGACCTAACTGACTAAAGGCATCTTCTACAAGAGCATTTACATAATGATAGTTTTGATAATTATTATCTTTTAACCATTGTACAACTCCATTAATAATTTCCTGGGTTGCATCAATAACTACAATTTTATCTTCATAGTTTTTCTTATATCCAGCTAGTTCTTCTGCTGTTAAAGCTACTTCTTCACCAGCTTCAGGACCTTTATAATTTTTAGGTCTTACTAAAAGAATACCTTCCATCTCCAAGTGAAGTGCAGAACAAAACTCTGTGCAATAATAAGGGAAAACACCAGCTCTATTAGCAGTAAAAGTTAGAGAAGCTGTTTTTCCGGGTTCAAAACTACCATGCTTACCATAAGTATCCACGGTAAAACCGTGAGTTTCATCTTCAGCACGCTCTAAGTTAGTAAGGTGGAAAGTAACCACATCGCCTTCGTTTACTTCAACAATTTCAGGAACGATATGCGAACGAATCATGGTTCCATAAATATGTACTCGATTTCCTTCACTCTCTATTTTTTCTTGTCCGGCCACTGTTTTATATTCAGAGATTTCACCAGTTCTGGAGTTAGTACCTGTTTCGTAACGAATAATAGGCTTAATCGTTTTACGAAGAACCGCTACAGAACCGTAAATATTGGCTTGCGGCAGGCTCATGGTATAGATATCAACCATATCATCAGATGAAATATCAATTAAATGTTGGAAACTTGGACGAACAGGACCTACGTTTGGATAATTCTCATAAAGACCTTCTTTATCAGTGACTGTAAGATAGTTTGAGTGAGGTTCAACAGTTTGTCCTTGAGGTATCATTATATGACCAGGCTTGAATGATAATGTGAGTTCATCATCTTTCTTTAAAGTTTCATAATTCCAACGAATGATCTTTTGATCGTTATACACTGATGAATAAACTGAATTTTCTCTGTAATCGAAAGAAAAATCAACAACACCATTTCCAAGAGCCAGACTTCCGTGTAGAACAGCATCAGCTGCTATATCAGAACCATTTGCCATAGCATCTTTTACTTTTGCAAAATCAAATACATAAGCTTCATCACTAGCGGTGATAAAATATTTTCCATCAGGGCTAACTTTTACACTATTGGCTTTTGCAGCTATTTCGATAAAAGCAACCGCATGAGCAGCAACCGCATCTTTATACGAAACTACCTTAGTATTATTTACTTCACTGGTATTTAAACCTTCTAATTTCTTATAATCTACAATATATACATAATGCTTAGCATCTTTATCGGCAATACCTACTATAAATCCTTCGCTCACTAGTTTACCAGCATCAAAGTTATTTAAAGTATAGGCAGGTAATTCAAGTGTGAAAGATTCATCTTTTATTATACGGCCTACGTGATGACCTTCGGCATGATCACCTTCTGGCTCATGAAAAGCCCAGAAAGTAATACCCGATTTAAAATCATCTACATTAGTAGATTTATTATCCCAAGGAGCAGGATATTGACTACTTTGAACAATATACTCAGTATTGGGTGTAACAGCTACTCCTGCAAAACAATTAATAAAAAGAGGATGTTGTATGACTTGCTTGGTTTCAAAATCATCGAGACCAGTAAGTGAGATACGAGAGTTGGCACCATCTGAATAAAATAAATACTTACCATCGTATTTTCCTGCAGTTTCACTTAATGCAGGGAAACGCATATCGCCATAAGTATTAATTCGGTTATCCGAGGATCCTTTCTTTATGAGTAACATACTCTCATCATCGAAGCCATATCCTTGCCAAGGCTCAGGTGAAAATACCCCAACGTATTTATAAATACGCATAGATGGAATACCGTAAACAATCATGGAACCGGCATTACCAGTACCCACAAAGCTAAAGTATTCATCTCTACCTCCACGAGGCATAAAAGTTTTTACAGCACCTAGGACATCTGCATCGTTCAGCCCACGTTCTGTTTTTACATCTTCTAAACTCTGTTGACCACTCACAACTTGCGGCAAAGCAAATAACATAAGTGAGGCTATTCCCAGAATTAGAATTTTTTTTACTAAATGTATCATAATTTTAGGTTTTAAAAAATATTGAATAAAATATCAAAAAGTCAAAATTCAAATTGGTTGATTGGCTTGTCCGTTTTTAAAAAAGTCTATGAAAGTTATTTAAGAATTAAAATACCCAAATAAACTAATCGCAAAGTTAATAAAATAAAGTTAATATATCAAATTGATAAATTTTAACATTTTATAAACAATTTATTAAGAAACATCAACCTGATATTAATATTCCTTATCATTCAGCTGGCACTTTTAACTTTCAAAAAGCTAGTCACCTAATTCGATATCAAATAATTTTATAGCATTTTAATGTTTTTGTTAATTTTACAGATTATAGTATGTTTGTACTAAAGTTAAAGTGCAGTTATTGAATTGTTTATTAATAATACCAATACGTTTAATTTGATTTATTCTATTTATGATTTCAAAAAATAAGAACCCTACTGAATATGATGTTATAATTATTGGGGCTGGAGTCAGTGGTCTTACATTGGGTGGAATGTTTGCAAAACAAGGGATGAAGTGTTGTATTGTTGAAAAAGAACCGATACCTGGTGGTTATATGGCTGGTTATCTAAAAGATGAATTTCATTTTGATACAGCAATTCACTGGCTTAATCAGTTTGGTAAAAATGGTATTGCACACCGTAGTTTTTCGTTCATAGGAGAAGACTATCCCCACCCCGAGCAGTTAACACGGATTCAGTATTATATTTCCAAGAATTATAAAATTCTGCTACAACCCGATTTGGAGCTGGTAAAAGCTGACTTTATCCACCACTTCCCTGATGAGGTAAAAGGTATTACAAAGTTTTTCAAGCATGCAGAACAATTAGCAAAGCTAAGCCTTAAAATGTCGGATTATACACGCTCAAGCCAAACGATGTCTTTTTTTGAAATGGTTTTATTCTACACACGGACATTTCCTTTTTTCTTACCCATGTTAAAGCATATTAAATATGCCGGTGACGACGGTATGAAGAAAGGTTTATCAAAATACTTCAAAGGTGATGCCATTAAGGATGTTTTCAGCTCAGAAAGAGATTTGTTATCATGTCTTTTTCCTTTTGCCTGGGCAAAAAATAATGATTATTATTCAACACCAAAAGGGGGTAGTGTGGCCTTTGTAAAATGGTTAATGGAAAAAAATAAATCTAACGGAAATGATATTATACTGAATACTGAAGTTAAATCTATAATTATTGAAGGAGAAAAGGCTGTTGGGATTAATGCGGTGCAACAATCGGAAAATATTCAACTAAAAGCTAAATATGTGGTTGCGGCTTCCGACCTTCTATCCCTATACCGTAAATTACTTCCCGAAAAAGCTGTCTGGAAGCAGAAAATCCTTAAACTTGAAAAGTCGGTACTTTATAAGTCAGCATTCACATTGTCTGTAGCTCTTGATTGCGCCGCTGAAGATTTGGGTTTTGGAGAAGAATTAATTGTTCTGTCTAAAAACAATTTAGAAAGGCATAAACATGAGGATTCAAATCCCGATCATAGCAAATTAAATCTCGTTTCCCCTTCGGTCAGAGACAAAAGTGTTTGTCCTGAAAATCAGGGATTAGTGATCATATATATGCCTGCCGATATGGAGAAATATGATTATTGGAAGACAGATACTACGAAAAATGGTAAGCAGATAAGGGGTGAAAAATATTATGAATTTAAAGATATAATAGCTAAAAAACTTCTCCAAAGAATGGATGATGAGATTAATCCTGAATTTTCGAAGCATGTTCTATTTTATGAAACGGCCACACCTTTTACTTATGAACGGTATACCTTCAATTTTCGCGGTTCTATTATGGGTACAAGGCCATGTAAAGAAAATATGAAAAACAAGGTGGCTTCTCATTTTACTGAAATAAATAATTTGTTTGTTGGTGGACAATGGGCCGAGCTTGGCGGAGGATTGCCTACAACTTCGAGGTCGGCTATGAATACATTTTTAATCATTATGCGAAAAGAAAATAAGAAACGGTTTAAAACCTTAACTAAGTATTTTGATGGAATTATTGATCTCAAAGAATTAAATAGCGATAAAGAGCAGTAAATCACTTTATCTGAAGTATTAAAAAAATGATGATCATTGAAAAAAGCTGTGATCGGCTATAATGTGCTGCTTTATCATAAAATGGGTTGTTATAAGTCTTTTGTTGTGGTATAGAATATAAGCTTGGCAGGAGCTTCAACAATTTCATTCCAATGCAATAAGTCGAATTCTAATCCTACAACAGCTGAAGTAGGCATCCAGTCTATGTCTGTATTACTTAAATAACTAGCTACACTGCTAATGCCCGGATTATGACCAATAATTAGTAAATCTTGAACAGTATCATCCACAGCATAAATAGTATCTAAAATAGCTCTACTTGAAGCTAAATACAATGATTTTTCTTCTTCGATTAAGTTTTCGTTCAAGAGTAAAATATCTTTAACTACTTGAGCTGTTCGTATGGTTCGTTGAGACATACTTACCAATATACAATCAGGTTTTACATTTTTCTCTTGCAAAAAGCGGGCAATTTTTTTGCTTTTCTTAATCCCTTTAGGTAATAAATCTCGCTCAAAATCGGTTTTATTATAGCCATCTTCAGCTTTGCCATGGCGCATTAAAAATAGTCGTTTCATTTTATTAGAATAAACTTTTTTGAATTGATCTTGCCTTGTTCATCAGTAAATCTTATCACATATAAGCCATCAGGCATATGCATTAAAGGAATAGATTTTTGAAAAACCAAGGTGCTAGTATTTTCTGTAACACTATATACTTGTTTGCCATAAAGATTAAAAATACTAATCTCAATAGCTTGAACCTTTTTTAGTTGCAATTGAAGCCGCATTACTTCACTGCAAGGATTTGCAAAACGAATGGCACTAAAATTTGATAACTCTTCATCAATACCCAAACTTGCATCCACTCTTAATTGGCTCAATATGGGTAAGTGATCCGACATATCAAATAGTGCATCAATGATTTGAGACGGTGCAGAGCTATTATTGGGAGAATCATTAATGCTTTTGTTAAAATGCTGACCATCATTGCCTAAGGCTTGATAAGTATCAGAAAGTAAATACAAATCATTATCACTCTGAAGCAAGGATGAGGATGCCATAATAAAATCAAAACGATCATCGAGACCTCCATGGCTAAAGCAAGCTGTATTTACAGAATGCGTACTTTGGGTATGCACATCCTTAAAATTAAAGTTGTTGTTCCAATGGCCTTCTCTTTCAATAGGATCGAAAAAATATTGAACACCATTATAGCTGTAAATCAAATTTTTATAAGCTTGCTCCTCATTATCATATACATTAAAATCACCCATAAAAAGCATATTCTCAGGCAAATTATGCGTTCTGATATAAGACATGGCTGAGGAAACCATTGATGCCCTCTTATCTTCGTTTGTGCTACCTGTACCTGCTTTTAAATGAGCCACAAAACAACTTAGAAAAATCGTATCATTTGTTTGTAACAAATCACCAGAATTATAATAAAGTGTATAAACATCAATATCTCTTACTATGGAATGAACTACATCTTGCGAATAAAGCGTCAGCTTTTCACTATTGTAGTATAGCATATTTACCAAATAGGAATCGGCATAATTAAAAGAAAGGGCTTTTTTGTATTTAGTTACACCATTTGTATTCAGCACTTGATTCAATATCATATGATGATAGGAAGTGTTTTCTGATAATTCATTCACTGTAAAGATATCAGGCTCTACGTAATTGATAATAGTTTTTAGATAAACATTTTTATCATTTACATTATTAGTATTAGTAGTACAGTCGTTCCAATAATTACCATAGTTTAAAAGATTATACTGCATTAGCTGTAGTGTGTCTTGTGCGCTAACCCATAAACTGGTAAAAATAAAAATAATGAACAATGCTTTTCTCATTTAGCTAAGTTATTGATGGGCAAATGTACAGGAAATATAAATTTATACTAATTTTG
This sequence comes from Bacteroidales bacterium, assembly GCA_029938465.1. GTDB lineage: Bacteria > Bacteroidota > Bacteroidia > Bacteroidales > UBA12170 > UBA12170. The sequence goes on from JAOZUW010000008.1 coordinate 32,982, forward strand.
AAGCAAACAAAATCAAAACAGATGAAAACAACACTTATCATTCTTTTGAACCTTGCCATAATGGTAGCTATTGGACAAGATAAAGAGGAACAGTGGCTCACTAAATTTGAAAAATCAAATTATATGCAGACTGTAAGCTACGATGAATGTATAGCTTTTTCAAAAAAGCTAGCTCATAAAAGCGAAATAGTACATTATAGTGAAATAGGTTGGAGTCCGCAAAAAAGAGCTATTCCAATGTTAATTATTGATAAAGATGGTTATACTTTACCCGAAGATATAAAAAAGACTGGTCGCTTAATTATGTTTATACAAGCAGGTATTCATGCTGGAGAACCTGATGGCACTGATGCTGGCTTTATGCTTATTCGAGATATGATTATTTACCAAAAACATTTGGGTTTACTGGATAAAGTGAGCATTCTCTTTATTCCTTCATTTAATGTAGATGGTTTAGCCAGAATGAGTGCTTATAATCGTATTAATCAAAATGGACCAGAGGAGATGGGTTGGAGAACCAATAGTAACAACCTGAATTTGAACCGTGATTATATGAAAGCAGATAGTCCGGAAATGAAGGCTTGGTTAAAGGTATTTCATCAATATTTACCTGATTTTTTTATCGATTGTCATACTACAGACGGAGCTGATTATCAATATGTAGCCACCTATGGAATAGAAACCTACGGTAATATGGATAATGAATTAACCCAATGGCTAAGCCATTATTACGAACCAAAGCTTAAAGAGCAGATGCAACAAAAAGGAAGTCCCATTTTTCCATATGTAAGTTTTAAAAAATGGCATGACCCTCGTAGTGGTTTGGTCAGAAGAGTGGGCACACCTATGATTTCACAAGGTTATACTGCTTTACAAAATAGAATAGGATTATTAATTGAAACACATATGCTAAAAGCTTATAAACCTAGAGTATATGCTACCTATAATTTGCTTGTAATGAGCTTAGAAATGATGAATGCAGAAGCTAAAACACTAAAAAAACTCCATCACAATGCTGATCTGTTAATGAGTTCGGAAAAATTAGGCCCTCAAAAATTATGTGTAGCCTATCAAGTAGACTATATGGATACCACTCAAGTGGATTTCTTAGGAATAGAATATGATATGCAAGTTAGTGATCTTACAGGAGGAGAATGGTTTCAATATTCCAAAACCCCTGCCACTTTCCAAATAGATTTGTTTGAAAATCAAGTGGAAGAAACGGTAGTAAAACTTCCAAAAGCCTATATTATTCCAGTTGAATATCCCGAAGTTCAAGAAATTATTAAAAGTCATGGTATATCCTTTTTTATTACTGATAAAAAACACACTATAGAGATAGAAACCTATAAGTTTAGCCAACAAAAATGGGGACAAAATCCCTATGAAGGGCATCATAGTTTGACCAGTTTTAAAGCTGATCCAATTCAAAGAAAAACGACCTATGAAGCTGGTGCTATGGTAGTTCCTGTTCGGCAAAGAGCTTTAAAAGTTTTGACTTATCTTCTGGAACCTAAAGCTGATAACTCATTTGTTTCTTGGGGGTTTTTTAATGCTAGCATGGAACAAAAAGAATATTCTGAAACCTATGTAATGGAAAAAATGGCTCGGAAAATGATTGCCGAAAATCCTGATCTATTAACAGAATTTGAAGCCTGGAAAAAGGAAAATCCACAAAGAGCTAAAAGTCAATGGTTGCAATGCAATTGGTTTTATCAGAAATCACCCTATTGGGATCAAAAGAAAGACGTTTATCCTGTAGGTAAAATTACAGATCAAAAAGTGCTTTTTTTATTGGGCCAACATTGATTTTTTTAGAGTATTCTAAATACGTTCTACTCTTTACGAAACATATCGGTATTATCTACTTTTTGTCCGGAATATTCCTGTACTTCATCTTTAATATAGGATAATTCTATACCTACTTCTTTAAACATGGCTTCTGATTCGGCTCCGGCATGGTATTTTTTTTCACAAACTACTCTTTCTATTCCGCAATTAATAATAAGCATAGCACAAGTACGGCAGGGTGTCATTCGGCAATAGAGTGTTCCTCCTTCAAGGGCAATGCCACGACGTGCTGCCTGTGTAATAGCATTTTGTTCGGCATGCACTGTTCTTACACAATGCTGAGTAATATGCCCATCTTCGTGTATCACTTTTTTAAATAAATGACCTACATCATCACAATGATCTAAGCCTTTGGGAGAACCCACATAACCCGTTACCAAAATCTGTTTGTCTTTGGTGATTACACATCCACTACGTCCCCTATCACAAGTGGCTCTTTGAGCTACAGTATCAGCTAATTGTATAAAATATTCATCCCAAGAAGGACGTATATGTACTTGTTTTTCTTTTTTATTATTCATTATTGAGGAGTTTTTCTATCACTAATTCGGTTTCCTGCTGCAACTGCTCAAAACTACCATTATTATCAAAACGATAATCGGCCATAGCAATACATTTTTTAAGATTTTGTTTATTTGGATCTTCGTTGTTCATCTCACGAGCTTCATTTGATTTAAAGGTATCAAAGGAAATATCATCGGTAGCAGAGGCTCTAAGTTTTATTCTATTATATCGTACTTGAGCATCAGCGTCTACTGCAAAAAGAAAGAAAGAGCCTTTTTGTTGTAATGAATCTATTTCTCCCGGAGTTCTGATACTTTCTATGATACAATGCTGCCCACTTTCTATGGCTTCTTTATATAATTCATCTGTAATAAAAGATGGTGAATATTGGGCTCGCAATTCGTTAGCCAATAATGTCATACTATCTCTATTATTGGGCATATTTCTTTTTTCCATTTCTCTTTGCAGATACGAGCGTACCGAAAAATGAGCAAAACCACGTTTTTGAACTAAATAATCGACCATAGTGCCTTTTCCTGCTCCCAAAGTTCCGGTAATTCCAATAATTATCATAAACTTTCGGTTTTAATATCCTTTATCCATTTATTCATTGAAACCGGTTGATATGCTTTTAATTGATTGACCAAATTAGCAACTTCTTTATCTATCACCATATTATCAAGGTGCTCTTGCCGGATAAAACCTTCTTGAACACCTAAATCAAAAAATTTAATCAAATGGTCGAAATAGCCATTTACATTATACAATCCCATAGGTTTTTCTATAATATGTAATTGATCTAAAACTAAAACTTCTGCCAATTCATCCAAAGTACCAAAACCACCCGGTAAGGCAATAAAAGCATCAGAAATAGCAATAAGTTTTTCCTTTCTTTCAGCCATACTTTCAACCACTATCAGTTGACTTAAGCCGTTGTGTACCACTTCTTTTTCTACCAAATTTTTGGGCATAATACCAATAACCTCTTTATGAGCCTCCAACATTCTGTCGGCTAAAATTTTCATTAAACCAACATCGGCACCACCGTACACTAAGCTGATATCCTGAGCAATAAGGTAATCGGCCAATTCTTTAGCTTTTTCTCGATATATGGAGTTGGCACCCATACTAGAGCCACAAAAAACACAAATATATTTCATGCTACAAAGCTAAAAAAAAAGCAAGTGCTTTGGTATTTGTAAAGCCTAATAATTATTTTCTTACTTCTCGAAAAGAATAGGTTTATATGTAAGCATCAAACTGGCCCATATTGGAGTCGTGCTTTTTCCTTTTTCAATATCTTTTATATGTTCAGTGGTAACCGTTGCATTATAATAACCAAAGAAAAATGTTGCATTAAAATTTTTGTCATATTTATAGGTATAACTCATATTGAGTTCTCCACCCAAATTACGATTAATATTTGAGTCTCCACATTCTGGAATAGGATAAGGAAGTTCGTCACCACAATCAAGATAATCATGATGATCCTGTGCCAACCAAAAGAAATGATAGGCGGCATAAAGACTATGTTTTTTATTAATAGTCCAAGTTATATTAGGGTATAGATCCATAAGGCCTGCATCATCCGTATCTTTAGGAAGAAGGTAATAATTCATCCACCCTTGATATTTGTGGCATGCTCCATATAACATATCAAAGGCTTGATATCCTTTTTCATCTTTATCACCACTTAAATAATCAAAACCAACACCAAAATCGAATTTAGATACATGAAAATGGGTAGAGATAGTGAACATATAAGCATTATGATCATTTCCTTTGGCGTTTTTGCCATATTGATAAAAAGCATTAGCCAATACTTTTATCCTTTTTGTTTTATAATTAAAATGAAGACCTGATGTAGATAACATATAAAAAGTAGACTTGGTATTTTTTGCCAAATATGAAGTGAGATAGTCTGCCAGACTTATTGTTAAGGCTTCGGAAACATGAAATTTTAACCAAATAAAGTTTAAATAACGAATACGATAGCCCAGTGGTTCTTCATAGGGATTATCTTCAATATCATAACTGTTTTGGTTAAATGAGGGATGTGTATTATTAATAGAGGAGCCCAAGTGAAAATGAAAATCGGATTTATCAAAATGTAAAAGCAAAGCATCATAGCTTAATCCATTGGTATTCCAATTACGATCTGATAAAAACCTTCCATCATCATAATTCCAAACTTGTCGGCCTGTTTTAATTCCCCAATTTTTGGCAAATTCCCAATTAAACCATGCTTGCGATACATCCAAGCCTATACTACTAGCTTGTATTCCTGTTTTTGTAGCAATATCCTCTTGGCCCCAAAGGCGAATATCTTGAAAACTAAAGTGGCTTGTAAAATTTTTGTTTTTATAATTAATATTAATACGCGTACGCTGTGAAACAAAAAATGTAGCTTCAGAACTTTCAATAGGTAGACTCATATAACCATGGTTCACTTCAAAACGTGGTCGTAATTCAGCATCAACTTTTAATTGTGCCATTAAAGAATCGGGGAGAAAAATGGCTACGGTAATGAGCCCTAAAAAGAATAGGTTTTTCATCTGTGTTTATTTAGGTGTTTTGGATATATGCTACTCACTCAATTTATTATCAAACCTTTTTATATGGCTTGCTTTCTTATCGAATGTAATATGTTTCGGAATCAAATATACACAAATTTGGTTGCTTATAAAGTAAATACATAGTTTAGTTTTGGTTTCTCACCAAGGTGCAAAGACGCATATGGCTGATAACCAATTTCTTAAAATGCTTTATGGATTTGTTTGTATCTGATTTGAAGGGCTTACAGAAATAGAAATATTATTGGAATAAAAGCTGCATTTTGTCCAAAATATACAGCTTATATAAAGCACAACTAAGCACTTTTTATTTTCTAAACGCACAACAGCGGATTCGTTTTTTCACTAACTTGCAGCTTGTAATGCTAAAGGGATAAAGCATATGGAGCTCTTTTAAATAAAATGAGGTTAATGTGTAGACTCCCGTTGTGTTTAATTAAAGAACAATTTAATATGAGAATCATAATAACTTTTGGACTATTGATTTTATTGGTTTCTTGTCAATCAACTAAAAGAA
>JAOZUW010000185.1 GCA_029938465.1 Bacteroidales bacterium
ACTGGTCAAATGCGTGAAACTTGGTTCTGGTTAGGAAACGAAGGTAGAGAGTTATTAAACTTAGGTAGAGTTTGGGATATTGGCTTATTAGTAGGTCTAATATTCTGGTTCTTACTCATCATTACCTTAATTAAAAAAGCAAGTACAAACAATCCTATTGTAGGTACCATTATTTGGTCAGCTTTTGGTATTGCCACTCTATATATTGCTGGTATGATGCCAATTCATAAAATTGAGCCTAATTTTACTGTAGATGATTACTACAGATGGTGGGTGATCCATTTATGGGTTGAGTTAACTTTTGAATTATTTGCTGCAGGTACTATCGCATTCTTTAGTGTTTCATTAGGACTTGTTTCTCAAAAAACTGCCGAAAGAATTATGTTCTTTGAGTTGTTTTTAATGATGATGGCAGGTACACTAGGAGTAGGTCACCACTATTGGTGGCAAGGTTTAGATGAGTATTGGATTGCCATTGGCGGAATATTCTCAGCCATGGAGCCACTACCTCTAGCTTTAATGGTAATTGAGGCATGGAAAAACTATAGGGAGAAACGAGAATTAGGTGCCCCAGAAAACGACTTTACTACACCATTTATGTGGATCACAGGTTCGGTTGTGCTTAACTTTATTGGTGCTGGTGTTTTTGGAATGGTTATTAATACCCCAACTATTTCATATTACTCTCACGGAACTTATTTAATTATGCCTCACGGACATACTGCATTATTAGGTGCTTTTGGTTATGTATCAATTGCATTCTTATATATGACATCTAGAGCAAATGCACTAGCTAATGGTTATATTTGGAATGATAAGCTAAGTAAAATATCTTTTTGGTCACTAACCATTGGTGTTCTCTTATTCTCTGTACCAACCATGATGATTGGTTTAGAGCAAACAAGAGCAGCAGCAGAAATGGGTTATTATTTTACCAGAACTCGTGAAGCTCTCGAAGCTATGGACGGCTGGATGTGGTTTAGAATTTTACCTGATACTATGATGATTGGTGGAGCCGTTGGTGTATTCATTGATTTATTTATGAAAACATTTATGGGTAAAAAAATAGCTTAATTATTTTACACAATTGCCAATTGAATATAGACATCCCTTAACAAAAGGGATGTCTTTTTTTTATCCGAAAATCACCCATTTTCACCCTTTTATTATGACAAATTCAATTCGCTATTCTTTTTCGTTATTTTTGCCCTAAATAAAAACTGTAAAAATGGAAAAGATACTTGTTATTGGAGCTGCTGGCCAGATTGGATCAGAATTAGTAATAGCTCTTCGCCAAAAATATGGAAACCAAAATGTTTTTGCTACAGATATTAAACAAGCACCTATTGATGTCATGGAAAGCGGTCCTTTTGAAATTCTTGATGTCATGGATAATAACCGTTTGATACATTTTGTGATACGTCATAGAATAACTCAAATCTATCATTTGGCTGCTGTGCTATCTGGAAATGCGGAAAAAATTCCATTGCAAGCCTGGGATATAAATATGAAATCTTTGATGAATATTCTAGATCTTGCCAAAGAAGTGCCTGAGGTAAAACGAATTTTTTGGCCTAGCTCGATAGCTATTTTTGGACCAAGCACCCCTCGTGAAAATACACCACAATATACTATAACAGAACCTAATACTGTTTACGGTATTAGTAAATTAGCTGGTGAACGCTGGATAGAATACTATCATAACCGCTATGGCGTTGATGTTAGAAGTATTCGTTACCCTGGCCTTATTTCTTATAAAACAGAAGCCGGCGGCGGAACTACAGACTATGCTGTGGAGATTTTTTATGAGGCCATCAGAAAAGGCAAATATGAGTGCTTCTTAAGTGAAGAAACCAGCTTACCCATGATGTTTATGGAAGATGCTATACAGGCTACTATTGATTTAATGGATACTGATATAAATGATCTTTCTTTGAAATCAGGCTATAATGTAGCTGGTATTAGCTTTAATCCCAAAGAGCTAGCAGAAGAAATTAAAAAACATATTCCTGATTTTGAAATATCCTATAAACCTGATTTTCGTCAAGCAATAGCCGAAAGTTGGCCTGCAAGCATTGATGATAGTATAGCTAAAAAAGATTGGGGCTTAAATTACAAATACGATATCAAAGGATTAACTCAGGTTATGCTGGATGGTATAAGAAATAAGTAGCATATTTAGAGTCATTACAATAGTATTTATCTAAGATATTTTTCTTTTTACGAAGAAATTATTCTTTCTTTGTAAAAAGAAAACTAAAAATCATGGTAGATTATAGGAAAATTTTTGTGCACAACCGACGATGGGCCAAGCGAAAAAGAACACTACACCCTGGATTTTTTAGAAGGCATTTTAATAAACAAAAACCTGATTTTCTATATATTGGCTGCTCCGATAGCCGTGTCAGCGTTGAAAAGCTGATGGGTGTGGATATTGGAGAAGTATTTGTGCATAGAAACATAGCTAATATTGTATCGGATGATGATGAGAATGTAAAAGCTGTTATCCAATATGCCGTTGAAGTATTAAAAGTTCAACATATTGTAGTTGCAGGTCATACGGGTTGTGGCGGTATAAAAGCTAGTTTAGAAGATTGTAGTAAAGGTGCAATAGATCAATGGCTTCAGAAAGTAAAAAAGGTATATACTAAACATCAAAAACGTCTGGAGAAGATTGAAGATGAAGCCACTATGCTTGATGAATTTTCTAAACTTAATGTATTAGAACAGTGTCAAAATATTGCACATTTAGATTGTGTAAAGAAAAGCATTGCTAATACAGGCTTCCCTATTATTCATCCTTGGATGTATGATATGTCTAATGGACTTCTTCACGATTTGGATAAAAATAAGAAATAACACCCTAGAAGTTTTAAAACTATGTTAAAAATTGTGCCGCAGACATTGCGGTAATGCCTTCTTCTAGATCTCTGGAATTCAAATCATTTGAAATAACATAGCGTCGCAATACAGCTTTATCTAAAATCTTTTCTAAACCTCTTAAATGCTTAGCATCAACTGATCTGACTGCCTGGCTCTGCTTTATCTCAATAGCAATATAGCCCTGCTCTGTTTCTATAAGTAAATCAATTTCTCGTCCATCAACTGTTCTTAAATGATAAAAAGCCAAGTCACTATTTACCATATTAGCCTGCTTGTATATCTCTGAAACTATAGCACTTTCAAATTCATGACCATTAAGCCTATCCCTCTTTTGAAGTATAGCCCTCATTACACCAACATCCAAATAATGAACTTTAGGTGATTTTACCAATCTTTTTTTCTTATTTCTACTCCATGGTTGTAAAACAAGAGTTTGGTAACTAATGCTCATATATTCTAAAAACCGTTGAACTGTTTTTGAACTCACTCCTGCTTCAACAGCAATCTTTGAATAGTTGGTAAGTTGCGCTGTATTTAATGCTAAGAGCTTTTGCACCTTTGTAAATGGTTCAAGATGCCTAAGATTTGCAAGATCTCTAATATCTCTTTCTAAATAGGTTTTTACATAGTTCTTTAGCCATAAATGCTTTTCTTCATTGCTTAATAATAGGTCAGATACAGCCGGATATCCACCAAATAGCAAATATGCGTCAAATATTTGCTTTTTCTTTGAATGATCTTTTTGCAATAGAAAGGGAGTAGGTTCTGTTTTATCATTTGTAATCATTTTCTGAAAGTATGATTTATTTACTTTCATCTCCCAATTATCAGTAAGTAACTCGGGAAGAGTAAGAGGATACATCTCTATAATAATACTACGCCCAGCTAAAGATTCACGAATTTTCTCTAAAAGCAATATTTGCGATGAGCCCAGTAAAATATATCTTGTCTCAGGAAATTGATCATAAACAGATTTTATGCTCTCTACCAATTGAGGTTCCTTTTGCACTTCATCTAAAATTGCTTCAGGATATAACAAATTCCACTGAGATGCCGTTAAGTTTTTATACTCAGATACCAAAACAGGATCTTCAATAGATATATAAGGAATTTTAGGAAATAACCTTTTCACAAGAGTAGTTTTTCCTGTTTGTCTGGCTCCCGTTACTACAATTATTCTGCCTAAACGCGATGCACTTCTCTTAAGGATAATATCCGATATGGCTCTATTTCTCATTATTTTTCTATATCATTAAAAAAGTAAAAGTATAAAATATTACTCTCTATTCCAAATATTACGCCTATTTTAGATATTCTATTCCTAATATTACGCCTATTTTAGATATTTTATTCCAATTATTACGGCAAATTGAACATCATATACCCATTAATAGGTTGGTATACTAAAATGCTAT
>JAOZUW010000186.1 GCA_029938465.1 Bacteroidales bacterium
ATGGAAGCCAAAGGCTATACAATAAAGTAGTAAATCTATGAAGAAAACCATTCAAATAATAATGATTGTCTGTATCCTATTTATGCTGATACCAACTATCAGTTTGGCACAGAAAAAACAAAAAGCATTGAGAGATACCCTTGATAATGCCCTTGACGTTAGTTATTATTTGAATAATCTTCATGGTTTATTACCCATTGTTTCTCCTATTACCGAACCTGCGATAGGTTATGGCGCTGCCTTGGCTGGGCTCTATTTTATTCCTAAAAAAGATACTTCTGTAAAGAAATTCAGAATGCCGGATATTGCAGCTATAGCTGGTGGTTTAACAGAAAATGGAACATGGTTTGCCGGAGCTGGTTATGCTGGATTTTGGAGAAAAGATCATATACGATATAGAGGAGTTTTAGCTTATGCCGATGTGAATTTGAAGTACTATGGTAAGGGAGGTGGAATACTTGACAAAAATCCTGTAGATTTTGGTTTAAAATCTTACTTTCTATTGCAGCAAGCTATATTCAGACTTGGAGAAAGTAAATTCCTTTTGGGTGGTAAATATCAGTTGATGAAAACCACAGCCACTTTTTTTGATGAAATTGAGCATCCAAAAATAAATCCTCTAGATATAGATTTAGTGAATAGTGGTATTGGCTTGATTGCCGAATATGAAAATTTTAATAATCTGCTCTCCCCCACAAAAGGATTGAGAGTGAATTTAACTTACGATCAATATTTAGAATTATTGGGAGGTGACCGTGATTTCGGACGCTTTACATTCTTTGTAAACTATTATAAACCTTTAATTCAGAATAAATGGATTGCTGGATTTCGCCTTGAATCACAAATGGCTATAGGTGATGTGCCTTTTTATATGACACCTTTTGTATCTTTGCGCGGAGTTCCTGCTATGCGATACCAAGGCGAACTAACTGCTTTAGTAGAAACTGAACAAGAAGTGATACTTGCAAAAAGATGGAGTGTAGTTGGTTTTGGCGGTTATGGAAAGGCCTTTAAATCAATTGATGAATTATCAAACGGAAGCTCTGCTTGGAATGCTGGAGGTGGCTTTCGTTACCTTATAGCTCGCTTATTTGGACTAAAAATGGGGCTTGATGTTGCACGTGGGCCAGAACAATGGGCTGTATATGTAGTGTTTGGAAGCTCTTGGATGAAATAAATAATATAACAAAAACAAAAAATGAAGAAATATTTACTTTTATTATTAATGGTAACAGTTGGTTTTACAGCTCAATCCCAAATATTAATTACTTTACTATTAGGTGATAAATTAAACTCCGAGGGCTTAGAATTTGGACTAGAAGGAGGAATAAATATGACTACTATATCTGGTTTAGAAACAAAAAATTATGCCGGCAAATGGAACTTAGGATTCTATTTCGATATTCGTATCAAAAATCAATGGTCATTATATACCGGAGTATTGGTAAAATCGAATATGGGAGTTGATAAATTGACGGATAATGATCTTTTAACTCTAGATGTGTCTGAGGTTACATATCCCGATGGAGAAGAAATTGTAGGGGATTATAGCCATAAAATGAACACCTTTTTAGTTCCTGCATTGATACGGTACAAATTTAAGAATCATCTGTATGCAGAGCTAGGGCCACAGTTTGGTTTGGCCTATAAGTCATGGATAGAGTTTGAAGCGGATGTTGATGGGAAAGAGGCTATAATTAAGGATTATAATAGAGAAATAATAAACAACATAGACGCTGGTATAATGGCTGGTTTTGGATATACGCTTTTTAAAGGTAGCGGTTGGACCTTTGGAGCTAAATATTATTACGGTTTTGTAGATGTTTATAAGAGTATATCTGGCTCAAAAAATAGTGCATTTTTCTTAAAAATGAACATTCCTATTGGTGCTGGTGAAAAACCTAAAAAAAAGAAAAAAGACACTACAGGATAAACTTACAAAACAATAATCAACCTTTGAAAAGATTCCCATATGAATAAAATTTACAAATTATCATTAATCACTATACTCTTTTTTTTTATAGCTGAACAGACTCAGGCACAATACGCCACTAAAAAATTTAAATCTAAGCACGAAGCTTATACCGATAGTATAAAGAATGTAGATTATAACTATGTATTTCCTATTCTTGGGAAAGCGACTTATAAGCGGGGATTCGATATCCCTTATCCTATGGGAATAATGGTGAATTATATTTGGATGGATCAGGGTATCGATATCACAAATATGCAGCTTGGATTAACAACTGTGAATAGAGATATTCCCTTAACCCCTGTGGATTTTATCGATTTTGGTGAAAACAGAAATACATCTATGTCTTTTAATGTTCGTCCCGATGTTTGGATATTCCCGTTCTTAAATGTATATGGCTTATTTGGTTATGGTAAGTCTAAAACCGAAGTGAACTTGGTGGCGCCAGTGGAGCTTAAATCAGTGGTAGAGCAAAATATCTCTACAGCAGGCTTTGGTGTGATGGGTGCATTTGGTGTGGGACCGGTATGGGTATCAATTGATGGTAACTGGACATGGAATAAACCTGAATTATTAGATGATCCAGTGAGAGTTAATGTTATGGGTCTTCGTATTGGGCATACTTTTGTTTTTAAAAATAAACCAGAGAGTAATATTGCTATTTGGGCAGGAGGCATGAGAGTTAAAATGAGTTCCGAGACCAGAGGTGCCATTTCTATGGCTGATGCTTTTCCTGATGAAACCTGGGATAGAGGCGAGGAAATTGGAGAGCAATATGATGAATGGTATGATGGGTTAACACCAGCAAAAAAGGTGATTGTAGATAATACACCTGTACCCGATATTGTTGATAAAATTAGAAATAACGACCGTGATGGCAGTTCAACGATAAAATATGGAATGGACAAGCAAGCAAGTCAAATGTGGAATGGCATTATTGGTATGCAATATCAAGTAAATAAACATTGGCAATTTCGTACCGAAGGTGGTATAATTGGCGATAGAAAATCATTCCTATTTTCGGTGAATTATAGATTTCTTGGATTTAAAAGCAAGCATTAGACCTATTTAGAAATAGCTTTATAAACATAATCAAAACTGCTTTTTAGTATAAGTTTGATAGTTTTTAATATATTTGACTTAAAGAGTGAAACATGAAAAAAATATTCCTATCCCTTCTATTTATTCTGATAAGCATATATAACCTTCAAGCGCAGAACGATTCTTTATTTTTTAATAATGGAAATTATATAGTTGGTGAAATAAAATTACTGAATAAAAATGTTTTAACAGTAAAAACAGATTACAGCGATAAAGATTTTTTAATTGAATGGGATGGAATTAAAGAAATATACTCCGAAACTTTTTTTCTTGTTTCTTTATCCGATGGAAGGAGGTTTAATGGCTACCTCAAATCTACCGAAAGTGGGAAAATACATATCGTAACAATTCGAGGGGGAATCATTCCGGTAAATTTAGAGGAGATTGTATATTTAGATGATATTGACAAAGGATTTTGGAGTAAGTTATACTTTTCTATTGATGTGGGTTTAGATTTAACAAAAGCAAATGATTTTGCACAATTATCTATGAGGAGTACTATAGGATATAAAGCTGAACGCTGGATTTTAGATGGGAAATATAACAACCTTTATTCTCACCAAAATGAGGTTGACGATATAAGGAATATTGATGGAGGTCTTGGTTTTAAATACTTTATGAAAAACGATATGTATCCTCTGGCTTCTGTTAATTTCCTTTCAAGTAGTGAACAAAAACTTGACTTAAGAACCACATCAAAAACTGGTCTTGGTAAGTTTATCAAGCATACAAACAATCTCTATTGGGGCATCTCTTTAGGAGCAACATTTAATATCGAGAAATATCAAGATGCGTCAGAAAAGCGCAAAAGTTGGGAGGGATTTATAGGAACAGAACTTAATATGTTTAATATAGGAGATCTTTCTCTGCTTACTAAATTATTTGTTTATCCCAGTTTTACTGAAACTGGTAGATGGCGTTCCGATTTTATCTTGGATGTAAAATACGAAATGCCTTTTGATGATGATTTTTACATTAAATTAGGATCAACAATTAATTTTGATAATAAACCTGCTGAAGGTGCTCCTGAAATTGATTATATACTTCATACAGGATTTGGTTGGGAGTGGTGAAGTAAAAAAAGTAATTCAACAGATATAATTACTATGCATGCATAATAATATTTGTATCTTTGCCATCCAAAAACCCCAATAGCATGCAAACGAAATTACAAGAATTACTCCATATTGAACATCCTATTATTATGGCT
>JAOZUW010000187.1 GCA_029938465.1 Bacteroidales bacterium
TCAATAGAAATATCAAATCCTGTTTTAAAAGACAAATCTTCAAACTTAATAACTAACCGCTTTCTATAAAAATAGAATAACCAATACTCTAAGTGGATAGTATTTTCTGAATAATCAAACTCTATAAGATCAACGGCAGTGTGTGTCCCTAATAATTTATATAAATAGTATAATATGAAATAAAATAATACTGTCCAAAACTTTGAATTTGCAATATTAAATATATCACCTCCCTTAAAGATAGCATCTAGTCTCAATAAATGAATCAGAAACACGATTGTTAGAAATAAAAAACACTGGAATATCGTTTCTAACCATCTTGGTAAATCTATCAAAGGTTCAGGTTTAAACACTTTTTTCATGATTCAATTTATTTATTATTTGGAAATATTATCATCATTAATTTTTTTTTCACTATTGTCAACAGCTTTTTTGGTGTCAGATTCTTCAATATTCTGTTGTTTTTGATTAGATGATGCTTCAATCACTAAATTGGCTCCACTATTTACAGTACTAACGCTATTTATGGTGGTTAGAACTGTATTCCCTGCAGATGATGTAGTGCCACCTGTAGCAAGATCAACAATATTGTCTATTGTTTCGGATTCTGTAATCGCACCAACTGGAGTACTATATTTAGGATCCTGTTCATCACTTGTCCCACTTAGTACATTTGCAATTTGATGAATTCCTTCACCTACTTTATAAGCACCAACCATTGCAGTTGCTCCGCCTGCAACACCTCCTACCACGGTCGGTGATGTTACGGTTGCAAATAAAAATCCTCCAAGAAATTGCGCTAAGCCAAATCCTATCTTTGCGACTCCATTTACTGTTCTTTTTACATCTTTTGGTAACTCATTATATACATTATAGATAACTTCGCCATTTTTTTTAGCCCCCTCAGTTGCATACATATAAGGAGGGTCTCCAGATGCCTTCCCATCTGGATCTATATACCTTAATGGATTATTCAAAGTATAATTGTTAGTAGACCAATTGTAATACAAATGCGCCAACGGGTCAACAACATGCCACCTCCCAAGTTGCACATCATAAAACCGCGCCCCATAATCATACCAATCCAAGCCAAAATCCCCCTGCAACTCCTTACCATTATAAAGATATTTATTAGCAGGAGAATCATCGGTATTATTATAGGTTAAAGCATTGCCTAAACTCATTCCAAATGGATAATAACTTTCATCTTGTAGTATTTCTCCTGTTTGAGAGAACATTACACGGGTATTGCCTAGGTGATCCTTTAGTGTGTATTCATAGTCAAATTCTCCATTATCGTTAGGCACTAAGCGCCCCTCTGATGTTTGGATAAAAGAAATTTCGTCGTTTTCGTAGATAAAACTGTCGAGATAATCGGTTTTAATAGCATCTGTTTCGCCTATTACTGTTTGTTTTCGTAGTTTGCTGCCATCGGCAGTATAGGTGTATTCTATTCTTTTTGTTTCGGTGGTGTTTTGTCCGAATCTAATATGCTTCGGAAGGTTGAGGTGGTTGTAATTTATATCAATAATACCTTTATTAAGATCTTTGTACAAATTGCCATTCTTATCGTAAAAATATTCTTCTTGTTCAAAATAACCATTATCTTTAAAACCATAGTCTTCGTAATTAGCCCCTAATGCATCATCAACAGCTAATATTTGGTTGCCACTATAGGTATAGCTTAACTGGTCTATAGCTTGTGCATTACCTAAATCCATATTTCGGTTTAAGGTTTTTATATTGCCGTTGGCATCGTAGGAATAAGAAGTGTTATAGAGTTCTGTTTGTGAGAAATTGGCGTGGGTTAATCTGTTTAATCCATCATAAACAAAGTAATAGTCTTTATTTTCATTAAACTTTTTGCTCTTCCAGCGCATAGCGCTAATATTTCCATTATACTGAGGGTTTTCATTACTATTATTATAATACAATTTCATTGCGAATAAATCATCCCCTAAAGTATAGGGTCTGTTTATTTGGGTCAGCCAGCCTCTGATATTATAAGTATAGTTAATTTCTTGTTGGGCATTATTACCACTTAAATCGGCATGAAGCCTTTTATAGCTCAATTGTCCTAGCTCATTATATTTTTGCTTGCTTAACACAATAGGCTCCGAGCCATTAATTTGATGTGTAACTTTAGTGATGCGCTTGGCATGATCGTAGGTGAATTCTTGTGCTATTATAGTTTCTTCACCATTTGCTATATGTTTTTCTACTGTTTTTTCTACATCTCCTGTAAAATTAACTCTGCTAGAAATAATATCTTGTCCGCCAAGGTGATTATCGCTTATTAGCTGTATAGGCTGTCCGTAAATATTATAATAGCTTACGCTTAACAAATCGGGGTCTGCTACTGTTTCTCCGGCATTTAATAATACTTTTGTTAAGCTAATGGTTGGCATTCCTTTTGTTTTGATGGAATTGGTATTATTCTCCAAATATAGGAAATTTATTTCATCGTTTTTAAATTCATATTCAGTTGCATTATTACCATATAGTGTTAACTCAAGTGCATCATAGTTATCATAATAAGTTAATGTGTAAATATTATCATAATTGATAGAGGGGAAGGCATTGTTGGAATAACCATATTCATTGTTTAAATCTATCTCTTCAAAATAGTCATCATCTGCATTTACTGCATTTTGAAGTGCTTCCTGAGAGCCTCCGGCTTCATATATTCCAGTAATAACAGGCCGATTAAAAACATCGTATTTAGTATATGACCATTCGTCTATTATTTTGGCTAATAGATTAGAAGTAATTTATACATGCGGATTTAAGATGCAAATCCGCGCTAGCGGGATTTTTGGGTTATGTTTCTTATGGCGCTGGATGACATATCCAACTGAGCGAAGATATTATAATAGCCCCATAATCATAGCATTGCAAATACCAAACCTTCTTATGGTTACTTAAGGTATAAAAACTCCAATATAATTTTTGTTTTTTCTCTCTCCAGTCCTATAAACTCACCTTGTTTATCATAAGCTTTAACATCAATATATTCTGAAATATTTATAATCCCCTCCATCATCAATACTCCATCGGGATAGAAGTATTCAAATTTGCCAATAGCAATTCCATTAAAATAATTAATTTTACTACGAATACTATCGTTTAACCACCGTTCTACCCAAACTCCATTTTTCAATCCATTTAAGTAAGATCCTTGGCTTGTAAATATTATAGGATCATCAAGTATATCATACTCATCATAAATACTAATCCCATGAACTGAATCATCAATGACTTTATTTTTAATCATTTTTGATGGTAACAGTTTATATTCGTGCCATAGCCCATGTTTCAACCCAAATGAGTCTAATTCATTAAAATTCAAGCTTTGGGCTACAATTAAGGAGCACCACAATAACAGTATTACTAATAAAACACTTCTCATTCTTGTATTACCTTTCCCTGTTTAGTTTCAACTTTTTGTAATGGATTTTTTAATTCATTTCTAATCTGGTCACCAATACCTTCAGGAACCTTTTCTACATCATTTTTAAAAAAATCTCCAACTATCATTTCGTTTTCTGCCCGCTGTTCAATATTCTCTTCATTTGTCGAATGCTCGATCTCATGTCCTACCGTAACACTCATTGCATCATCGACATCCATTCCTTTATTCATTGTATTTCCATTAACTGATTCCATAATACTGCCTTCAAAAATTGTAATATCGATTATTTCGTCATTGTTGAATTCAAATTCGTTTTTATCGATGTTAAACTCTAACGGCATCGCTGATATTCCTAATCTTAACTTACTCCCTTTTTTAACAGTTTTATCAGAGATGTAAAACCTTAATTTATTGTCAGAATTTATTGCTTTATTCCACTGTTTCCTTCCTGTTTCAGATTTCATCATCATTGAGTGAATTCGAAGGACATCCTTAGTAGCATTTTTTGACCAACCTTTTTCACTTGAGTAACTTACTGTGTTGCCTTTAGCATCAACAATTTCATTACCATCTGGATCAATAAACCTTAAGGGATTATTAATGGCATAAGCATATTGAGTAATTCCATAATACTTTTCAGCCTTGTTATCGATCACATGCCAGCGGCCTAATTGCGCATCATAAAACCGCGCTCCATAATCATACCAATCCAAGCCAAAATCACTCTGCAACTCCTTACCATTATAAAGATATTTATTAGCAGGAGAATCATCAGTATTATTATAGGTTAAAGCATTGCCTAAACTCATCCCAAATGGATAATAGCTTTCATCTTGTAGTATTTCTCCTGTTTGGGAGAACATTA
>JAOZUW010000188.1:0-2685 GCA_029938465.1 Bacteroidales bacterium
GTGATGAAAACAGGTGATGTAGGATATATCATCTCTGGAATTAAAGTCGCTAAAGAGGTAAATGTAGGTGATACGGTTACTCACGTTGACAGATCTTGTGTGACTGCTATTACCGGTTTCGAAGAAGTAAAACCTATGGTCTTTGCTGGCATCTACCCTGTTGATGCTGATGATTATGAAGAATTAAGAGCGTCGATTGAAAAACTACAACTTAACGATGCTTCGCTGTCATACGAACCAGAAAGTAGTGTGGCTTTGGGTTTTGGTTTCCGGTGTGGATTTCTGGGTTTATTACATATGGAGATTATTCAGGAGCGCTTAGATAGAGAATTTGATATGAATGTGATTACCACTGTGCCAAATGTATCTTATAAAGTGGTTACCTTTAAACAAGGCACTGTAGAGGTACATAATCCCAGTGGACTTCCGGAACATAAGTATATTGATCATATAGAAGAACCATTTATTAGAGCTCAAATTATTTCTAAGGCAGATTATGTAGGTCAGGTAATGAAATTATGTATAGACAAAAGAGGAGAATTAAAAAACCAAGTATATTTGACTAGCAATAGGGTAGAGCTTACTTTTGATATACCTTTGGGAGAAATAGTGTTTGATTTTTATGATAAGCTAAAAAGTATTTCTAAAGGATATGCTTCTTTTGATTATCATTTGTCAGGATATAGACCAGCACATTTGGTTAAGCTTGATATTCTCTTAAATGGAGATTCTGTTGATGCTCTTTCTACACTTATTCACAGGGATAATGCCTATGATTTTGGTCGTAAGATTGTAAAGAAACTAAGAGAACTGATACCTCGTCAACAGTTTGATATTGCCATACAAGCAGCTATTGGAGTAAAAATTATTGCACGTGAAACGGTTAAAGCGGTTCGGAAAGATGTTACTGCAAAATGTTATGGTGGAGATATAACACGTAAACGAAAATTATTGGAAAAACAGAAAAAAGGTAAAAAAAGAATGCGTCAGGTAGGTAATGTAGAAGTGCCACAAACTGCATTTTTAGCTGTGTTGAAATTGGATTAGCTGTGTTGAAATTGGATTTTTTTAAAATTCATAAGTTGACCACCTTTATTCTGTTTTATACGTTTTTTCTAGTTGGAATAGCTAGA
This sequence comes from Bacteroidales bacterium, assembly GCA_029938465.1. Classification (GTDB taxonomy): domain Bacteria; phylum Bacteroidota; class Bacteroidia; order Bacteroidales; family UBA12170; genus UBA12170. The sequence goes on from JAOZUW010000188.1 coordinate 1,134, forward strand.
TTCGCTTCCAGATATATATAAATACTTTTTTACTATGAATAGATATACTTTTTATTTTCTGACAGTTGTGCTTTTCTTTCTTGCTCCAACTATCAAATCCTCTGCACAAGAAACAAATATTAATCTTGATAGTTTGCAGAATTATATTGAGCAATCATTTAATGATTTTGAGTTAAATGGTTTATCAGTATTAATCATTAAAGATGATAGTATCATACTCGATTGGTATAAGGGAAATGCAGGATATGGAAAAGAAATAAATTCAGAATCAGTTTATAATATTGCTTCTTGTACCAAAGCTTTTACTGGTGCAGCAATGGCTCAATTGGTAGAAGAAGGTTTAATAAGTTGGAATGATTTAGTAGTTGATTTTTTACCAGAATTTAAACTGGAAGATTCTTATATAACTACACACCTGACTATTGAAGATTTGTTGACACACCGAAGTGGATTAGGTACTTTTTATGGAGATTTGTTGTGGTACGAAACCGATAGAAGTAGAAAAGACATCATAGAACGATTACAGTATTTGCCTATTACTAATCGCTTTAGAGATCAATATGGTTATCAAAATACAATGTATATGGTAGCTGCTGAGATTTTGGAGCAAGTAACGGCTAAGACTTGGGATGAATATATACAAAATCAGTTTTTTTCTCCCTTGGGAATGAAGTTTTCTCAAACTAACGGTAAAAGTTTAAAAAAGAAACAAGAAATAGCCTATCCTATCATCAAAGGAAAAGAAACAGGAATTAGTATGATGCATACTCACGCTGCGGCTTCTCTGTTTTCTAATACTCAAGATTTAGGATTGTGGGCGCAAATGTTATTGAATGATGGTATTTTAAATGGTGATACCATATTGTCAACAAGAGTAGTAGCAGATATGATGAGTCCACGAACCATTAAATCAATATATGGATTACGAAAAATGACAGGAGCTCAGTTTAGTGCTTATGCTTTGGGCTGGAATGTTTGGGATCATAATGGAATAAAAGTAGTAGAACATGCAGGTGGGATGCCTGGTTATATTTCGCAAGTTACTTTGGTCCCTAGTGAGAAATTGGGTATTGTAATACTTACCAATACACTTACCAGTATGCCAACTGCACTCCAATTGTATATTCTTGATTTGTATTTAAAAGAAAAAACTACAGATTGGTCAAAACTCTTTGTTGGTTTTAAACAAAAAGGAGAAGCTGCCGAAGTATCAGATTCTTTAAAAAGAGAGGAATCTCGGGTTATAAATACACAAAGCAGCTTATCTTTAGAGGATTATGTTGGAGTATATGAGGATAAAATGTATGGCAAAGCTGAAGTAAGTATGGAAGATGATGTTTTGTATATTGTCTTTTTGCCTACAAAAGATATTTTTTATTCTGATATGAAGCATTGGCATTATGATACTTTTCAGGTTCGATTTGCTGATCCCTTTTTGCCGGCTGGTTATATAACGTTTGATTTTAACTCCAGAAGAAATATCGAAGGTTTTAAGATAGATCTTAAGAGTAACGATTTCCATTTCTTTAATTTGGATTTTAAAAAAATTCAG
>JAOZUW010000188.1:2785-4254 GCA_029938465.1 Bacteroidales bacterium
AATGAATAAAGAATAAAATATGCACAACTATAGTGTTGTTTAAATAAATAAAGCATTTTTAGTATCTTGTGGCAGATTATATATAATTTTCATATGAAGCAAAACAAACCCTTAAGAACATTTAGAATATCACGTTTTATTAATGAGGAAGCCTATGGAGGCATCATCCTCATTATCGCAACAATTATTGCATTAATATGGGCTAATTCTGCTTTTTATGAAAGTTATCATCACATTTGGCATGATGTGAAGGTGGGGTTTGCTTGGGGCGATATCAATATGATTAGCTCTATGCACCATTGGATAAATGATGGTTTAATGGCTTTATTCTTTTTTACTGTGGGTTTAGAGATAAAACGAGAAGTTATGGGAGGAGAACTATCTTCTATAAAAAAAGCTTCTATGCCAATTGCTGCCGCTATTGGTGGAATGGTAATTCCTGCTATTTTGTATGTGCTTGTTGCGATCAATCATCCTGAATATTTGCAAGGCTGGGGTATTCCTATGGCTACTGATATTGCTTTTGCATTAGGCCTTTTGGCTCTTTTAGGGAAAGGAGTAAATATCAATCTAAAGATATTTTTAACGGCTTTAGCTATTGCTGATGATCTGGGTGCAGTATTAGTTATTGCTATTTTTTATACTGATACTATAGTTATTAATGAATTACTATCTGCCGCATTTTTCTTAGGAGTACTTATTGTAGGTAATTTAGCAGGTGTTAGGCGAACTGTTTTTTATGCTATTGTGGGGTTTACTGGTGTATGGATTGCATTTGTGTTTTCTGGAGTTCATGCTACAATAGCAGGAATTACAATTGCGTTAACCATTCCTGCCAGCACTAAAATAGGGGAAGATGATTATATCAAAAAATTATCAACCTGTTTAGATAAGTTTAAAAAATCAAAACCTAATGAACATTCTTTATTGACACAAGATCAAGCTCATTTAATCAATAATATTGAAAAAATAAATGAGCAAGCACAAACGCCTCTACAGAAGTTAGAACATGCTATGCATCCCATAACAACTTTCTTTATTTTACCTATTTTTGCATTAAGCAATGCGGGAGTACATATAGAAGGTAGTATTTTTGAAATGCTTTTTCATCCTATTTCCCTGGGGATAATTGTAGGTTTGGTGATAGGTAAGTTTTTAGGGATATCTCTTTTTTCACGTTTAATGGTTTGGCTAAAAATATCTATTTTGCCAGATGGGGTGAGTTGGAATCAAATATATGGAGTTGCTTTTTTAGCAGGGATTGGCTTTACTATGTCTATGTTTATTTCTGATTTGGCATTTAAAGAAGAAGAACATAAACAGATTGCTAAAGTAGGTATTATGGCTGCCTCTTTAATTTCTGCTAGCATTGGTATGTTATGGTTAAGGTTATCAATAAAAAAATAATATAAAAAACTATGAGTAGTTTACACAAATGGAATCAAATTCTGTTCTCGAGCATCTTTGTT
>JAOZUW010000073.1 GCA_029938465.1 Bacteroidales bacterium
ACCCAGTTAGGATTAAAATAGAAACGAATTTTATTCGTAAAATAAACCTATGGTAGGGTCTGCTGAAAAAGTCTGTGCTGTATCAGATATGAGGCGTGCAAGGCTACATTGTATATGAATACTATTAAGCCGAAGCCAACGAAGTAGATGATATGGCACAGGCTAACAAAAAAAAGCAAGGTTTTTTACATATTCTCTATAAAAAGCTCACACTTTATTACTGATTAGATGTCATATATAATTGTGTAATAGCTATGTAGGTGTTTTTCAGCAGGCCCTATGGTACTTCTAGTCCATAGTGGTTTATTTTAATAATAGATTACCCACTTGACAATCGAGGCATTTTTTGGCTTGACAGTAATACTGTTTGAGCTGAATTTGGGCTTGTGATTCTAAGGCGTTTTTTGCAGGTTTTTGTAATTGAGCAAAACCTTTTGTAATGTAATTGTTTTCGGCTTTTAATTGACTTAATAAATCTAAAGCATGTTCAATATATTCTTCGTTGGCCTGATGTTTTCCGTAAACAAATAAAAAGGGAATAATGGCATTAATGATTAAACCACGGCGACTAGATTCTCCTAGTTTCTTTATTCGTTTTTTAGAACTCACATCAAAGCGATAATGCATATCCCAAAAAGAAGATGCTTCTACCTGAAAAAGTAAATCAAGTTGTTTTATGTCTTTAAAATTTAGTATTTTAGAAAAAAGAAAATCTGTTTTGTTTAGTAGTTGAGCCAATTGTGCAATTCGAATATCTGGGAAGGCTGCTGGGCGTAAGCGCATATATTTCCATAAGTGATAAGGCATAGGAGTAAGCTGATATTTTTTGCTCAAAAAATGGTACTCTTTGGCTAAATCCTGATGATATGGATGCGATAGGTTTTTCTCTAACATTCCTGCTTGACCAAAGAGCAAAGCCTCAATCTGAAACAATTGATCCTTATGTTTGGCAATAATATTTAGATCTATACTTCGGGCTAATATCTGAAACGGTAATTTGTTTATTTTCTGACCAAAATATCCTGCTATACTTATAAAGAATGCTTTTTCCCAGTGGTTTTTATTTTGTTGTAATTGTTCTTCAGCAAAAGCAGATTTCTTCTCCAAACGTTCTACCATTAGTCTTTCCAGCCAATTTTTCCAATTAAAATCAGATATTTCTTCTAAATTGGAACTACAAGCTATCCAGTTTTTGTTCTGAAGAAAATAATCATACTTTTTTAATAACCGAATATCTATTTTATCTTTCAATTCCAAGCACTTGAGTTTTTGCCCATCTTTAGTATATTCGTCTGAATCGCAAATAAATACAACATGAAGAATGCTGTTGTTGTAAGCGGCATCTTTTTGGTGATGGTGCCGCTTCCAATCGCTTGATTTTATATGCATTTCTACATTTCCAGCCCAAACTGTATCAGCAATCTTTATTCTGGCATTAAAAAAATCCGGACCAGAATCAGTGTTTTGCAAACCTGTTTTTATAATACTAATTTCTTCACCTTCAGTGGTGTACAAGGCTGTTGTAAACAGTTGGTATTTCCAAATATAATATAGAAAAACTTCGGTCATATTATTTGTCTCTATTGAAGAAACTAAAATAGGTCTTTTTTGTATGCCAAATTATTTCTTGTGAATTATTCTTTCTATTTGACTTATGGGATATTTCTTAGGGTTTGCTGTTGGAATTTTTTACCACATGGCAAATACAAGTAGGGTACAGGTACATGATGATCTACATGTCTGTCGATTGTGCATATTATCGACACGTTTATCGAAGAGGGTTTAAACATCGTTGTAGTCAAAGTATCATAATAATGATGCTTATACTAATTCTGATGCTACTATACGTGAGGATTATTAGGATGTTCCTGGGTGTCCTATTTAATCTTTAGTATTAAAAAAAACTGAAAAGATTGTGAAAGAATAGAATATAATTTTCTCAATAAAAAAAGCTGTTAAAGCGTAAGAACCTTTGAGAAAGGTGATTTGCAATTAACAGCTTTTTATATATATCTTCAAATACTGATTCTATCTAAAATAATCTCTCATACGATGAAAAAATCCTTGTTCTTTGCTATTAGGATCTGGCTGAAAGTTTTCACTTTGATTCATTCTGTTCATAGTTTCTCTTTCGGTGGGATCTAAGATCTTTGGTACCCAAACATTTACGGTTACCAATAAGTCACCACGACCGTAGCCATTTATAGCTGGCAATCCCTTTGACTTTAACCTAAGCACTTTCCCGGGTTGTGTGCCAGGAGCTATTTTAACTCTTGCTTTACCTTCTAGAGTAGGCACTTCAATAGTTGTTCCTAGAGCCGCATCAGGGAAGCTGATAAAATGATCATGTAATAAATCACTATCATCTCTTACTAAATCATTATGTGGTATTTCTTCAATGAGTATAATCAAATCACCAGGAACTCCACCACGAGCAGCAGCATTTCCTTTTCCCGACATACTCAATTGCATACCATCTGAAACACCTGCAGGAATACTTATAGTGATAACTTCTTCGCCCTTAACAATACCGTTGCCATGACAACTTTTGCATTTATTTGTAATAATTTCGCCTTCACCACCACATTGCGGACAAGTAGAAGCGGTTTGCATTTGGCCTAGGAATGAATTAACCACACGTGTCACTTGTCCAGAGCCGTGGCAAGTGGAACAGGTACTGCGTCCATTTCCTTCAGCACCAGTGCCCGAGCAAGTAGAACAGTTAATATATTTATTTACTTTTACTTTCTTTTCAGCACCTTTAGAGATTTCTTCTAATGTGAGCTTGATTTTTATACGCAGATTAGTGCCTCGGTTTACTCTACGACGACCGCCACCACCAAAACTACTGCCGCCAAAACCGCCGCCAAATGCACCACCGAAAATATCTCCAAACTGAGAGAAAATATCTTCCATATTCATTCCGCCACCACCAAAACCGCCTCCAGCAGCACCGCCAACACCAGCATGACCAAATTGGTCGTAGCGTGATTTTTTATCAGCATTACTTAAGACTTCATAGGCTTCTGCAGCTTCTTTGAATTTGTCTTCTGCAGTTTTGTCATCAGGGTTTTTGTCGGGATGAAATTTAATAGCTACTTTACGGTAAGCTTTTTTGATCTCTTGTTCCGTAGCATTTTTTTCTACACCTAAAATCTCATAATAATCTCTTTTGCTCATCTTATCTCCTTATTTGCCTACTACTACTTTGGCGTATCTAATCACTTTGTCGTTAAGTGTATATCCTTTTTCTACTACATCTACTACTTTTGATTTCAAATCTTTAGTAGGAGCAGGAATTTCAGTAATAGCTTCATGGAAATCAGTATCAAATTCTTTTTCCTTAGAATCCATACACTTTAAACCTTTTTTCTCTAAGGTTGATTTGAATTTATTGTAAATTAAAGCAACTCCTTCTTTTATAGCAGTAGCATCTTCTGAATTCTCAAAAGATTGCATGGCCCTATCAAAATCATCTATTACAGGTAATAAATCTAACATTAAATCTTGATGAGCAGATTTAAACAGTTCTATTCTTTCTTTTGTAGTTCTCTTTCTGAAATTATCAAACTCAGAAAAAAGACGTAAATGCTTGTCTTTTAATTCTGTAATCTGTTTTTCTAATAGCGTTTTATCGTCTTCGCAAGCCTCAACTTCTACATTGTCCTCTGTATTCAAAGTATTTTTTTGTTCTTCAGTTAGTACTTCCTCAAGATTATCTTTATCCTCCTGAATCTGTTTCTTATGAGGGGCTTGCTTTTTTGTTTTATTTTTCTTTGCCATAATTACATAATTTTGTCATTCTTGTCACCAAGTTCAAATTCGATTATCAACTGAATGCTTAAAGATTGTCATCTTATTATCTGATATTCAGTTGTATATTATGATATTTCTTATTTTTTATTCCTTTGTCATCCTTGATGGCAAGATTTAAGCCAAAGGAGTTTCTTCGACATTTTGTCAGTATTTTGCAATAAAAATTGAGCATGGATAAATAGAATAAAATACACACTGATTTAAGGATGAGTAGTAAAATATTTGCCAACCGCAAATAAAACTTGATTTCGGTATTTGAATTCCCAATATTTTTTTATTTTTGTAAAAAATCAATCTACTTATTGAGAATAATTAAAATATGGAAAAACAAGACCAAAGTACATTCAGAGATTCTATTTCCACTATCGATGAATATGGTAAAAGAATTTTTATTCATCCTAAAAAACCTAAAGGGCGTTTTTATAATAGACGAAAAGTAGTAGGTTGGTTGTTATTACTCAATTTGTTTTTTATGCCTTTTGTTAAGGTGGATGGTCATCCTCTATTTTTATTAGATGCTATTGGTAGAAAATTCATTTTATTTGGTGTTCAGTTTTGGCCTCAGGACTCTTATTTATTTGCCATAGGAATGATATCATTATTTATTTTCATTTTTCTATTTACGGCAGTTTATGGAAGGGTATGGTGTGGATGGACTTGTCCTCAGACTATTTTTTTAGAGATTCTTTATAGACCTGTAGAGTACTTGATAGATGGTGATAAAAAGGATCAAATGAAATTAAAAGAATCCTCCTGGACTTTTGAGAAGATTTGGAAACGGGTGGTAAAAAATGGTATTTTCATTTTTCTTTCCATATTAATTACCAATGCGTTGTTGGCTTGGTTTATAGGTGCTGACGAAGTGATAAGGATTGCTTCTGAGCCTATATCTGATCATTCTGTGGGTTTTGGAGTAATGCTTATTGTTTCAGGTTTTTTCTTTTTTACTTATAGTTGGTTTCGTGAGCAAGTATGTACTATTCTTTGTCCATATGGTCGATTGCAAGGGGTTTTGTTAGATGTAAGTTCTATTATTGTTTCCTATGATTATAAAAGAGGAGAACCTCGGGGCAAAGGGAAAGACAGAGGAGAAATGGGTGACTGTATCGATTGTAACCAATGTGTGGATGTATGCCCAACCGGTATTGATATTAGAAATGGTACACAGTTGGAATGTGTAAATTGTACAGCATGTATTGATGCCTGTGATGCGGTAATGGATAAGATTAAGAAACCAAGAGGCTTGATTCGTTTTGCATCAGAAAAAGAGATAGCTAAAGGTGAAAAATTCAGTGTAACTCCACGTATGATAGGGTACTCTACATTATTAGTGGCAGTATTGGTGTTTTTATCATTTCTTATCATAAATAGATCTGATTTGGAAACATCAATTTTACGTACTCCTGGACTTTTATATCAGGAGCAAGAAGAAGGAATGATTAGCAATTTATATAATGTGAAAATCATCAATAAATCTATTGATACTGTTAATGTAGACTTGAGATTAGTAGACTTTGATGGATATATCAAATTAATAAAAGGAGCCATCAGAATTAAACCTTCTTCTATTTATGAAGATGTCTTTTTCTTGAATGTAAACCCTGATAACTTGAAACCTAAAAGAAACGATTTAGAGATAGGCGTGTATGCTGACGAAGAATTGATTGAAGACCTAGAAGTTACTTTTATTAATAAATAAGCAAAGATTGCATTTGCTCGTTGAATCTAGACATAAAATATTAGATGTGCAAAATCGTTGTATTATCAGAAAAAAACTACATTTGTAGTCTGTTTTAATAAAGAAGATAAATGAAGATAAATTGGAACTGGGGAACGGGCATTTTTATTACCATTGTTCTAATGATTGCGTTCATGGCATTCATGGTAAGCAAAACATTTGAGTATAAAATAAATAAAGTTACCGAAGAGTATTACGAGGAAGGTTTAAAGCATAGCGAACAAATGAACAGGTTGATAAATGCTAAAGCTTATGCCAAAGAATTTACAGTGACACATACAGATGTATGTACCATTCATATTCCTGATTTTTTTATTGCTAAAAAAATTGATGGAAACATTTTATTCTTTCGACCTTCTGATTATTCTAAAGACTTATCTTATACTATAAAATTAGATACTAATAATAATCAAGTGTTTACACTAGATGATTTTTATAAAGGAAAATACGTTGTAAAAGCTAATTTTTCTTATTTAGGAGATGATTATTATTTCGAGGAAGATATTATTTTCTAAAAATTTGTTATGATGTTTCTATGGTCTGCTTTGGTATTAGGTTTAGTAGGATCTTTTCACTGCGTGGGGATGTGCGGTCCTATTGCTGTGGCTTTACCTATTGATAATAGCAGTTGGCAAAAAAGATTTTCAGGCGTTTTTTTATACAATATAGGCAGAGCCATAACCTATGGTGTTATGGGAGCGGTTTTTGGTGTTCTTGGTGAAGGTATTCAATTAGGTGGTTTTCAGAGATGGATATCTATTGCTATGGGAGTTGTAATGATTCTTAGTGTAGTTTTCCCTGTTTTGTTCCGTAATACAAGCTTACTTGATCAATATATATATGGATATGTAGACAAGCTGAAAGGCTATTTAGCGCCATTATTAAAAAACAACTCCATGGGTTCTTTATTAACTATAGGATTGTTAAATGGTTTATTGCCTTGCGGATTGGTATATGTAGCCTTGGCAGGTGCAATTGCAACTGCAGGAGTGACTTCTGGAGCTATGTATATGTTTATTTTCGGATTAGGAACTTTACCTATGTTAGCACTAGTTAGTTTGCTGGGGAATGTAATATCTGGGTCATTTAAATCAAGTATTAATAAGCTGATTCCATATGTTATAGTAATAATTGGGGCTTTATTTATTTTTCGAGGATTAAATTTAGGGATTCCTTTTTTAAGTCCACCAGAGAAAAAGCTTCAGCTTAAAGTAGAGGGTGAAAATGGTAAAACTAAAATGGATAATGAAAAACATATGCAAAGTACTACTTTTCAATTATTTTCAGGAGGAAGGATAATAAATGCCTGGTAAGAATAATCATCAAAAAAAAGTAGTGATTATTACGGGTGCCTCTTCAGGAATAGGTAAAGCATTGGCTTACGAATATGCTAGTCAAAATTATGCAGTTGTTATTGCTGCACGGCAAGTACAAAAGCTTCAGGAAATTCAGAAAGAAATTCAGAAGTTGGGTTACGATTGTTATGCAGTACCTACGGATGTAACTAAGGAAAGTGATTGTAAGAAACTTATAGATGAAAGTATTGCAAAATACCAAAGGATAGATATTTTAATTAATAATGCTGGAATAAGCATGCGTGCTTTGTTTGATGAACTTGATATTTCTGTTATAGAACAGGTAATGAATGTAAATTTTTGGGGAACAGTTTATTGTAGTAAATATGCTTTGCCATATTTGCAAAAAGTAAAAGGGTCTTTGGTTGGAGTTATTAGTATTGCAGGATACATGGGATTGCCTGCACGCTCAGCGTATAGTGCCTCAAAATATGCAGTTCGTGGTTTTTTAGATACATTGCGAGTAGAGAATTTAAAAAATGGATTACACGTATTGGTTGCTTCACCAGGTTTTACAGCAAGTAATATACGAAACGCAGCTCTTACTGCTGATGGGACTCCACAAGGAGATAGCCCTCGTAAAGAAGAAAAAATGATGTCGGCCGAAGAGGTGGCGCAACGAATAGCAAGGGCTATAAAAAAACGAAAGCCAGAACTTGTACTTACTTTTTTAGAAGGAAAGTTTGCAGTTTTTTTAAAGAAAACTTTTCCTCGTTATCTTGATAAATTAGTTTATAACTATATGGCCAAGGAGGCTGATTCTCCTATAGAAAAGAAATAAATATACTCATTTAATTTGAGATGATGATCAATAACTCATTTTTTCTTTCATTAATTGGATTACTGTTTTTTATCAATGGTTTTTCTCAAAGCAAAATGGATAGGATAGTATTTCATGATTTTTCCGAAACTGCTGATTATAATGTAGATAGCATTAGAAATTTGTATTTGGAGAATAGGAACCTGATTGCCATTCCTGATTCCGTATTCTTGTTTAAGAATCTCATAAAATTAAGCGTAAAAGGAAATCAAATCACTGAAATACCAGATAGGATAGGGGAGCTGAAGTATTTGAAAGAAATAGAGGCTCGGGATAATGAAATACACCAAATATCTAGTCGAATTGCTGAATGCAAACAGCTTGAGAAATTAAAGCTTTACCATAATAATATTGATAGCCTTCCCCAAGAGCTTCTGTATTTAAAAAACCTAAAAGAATTGGATATCAGTAGAAATCCCTTATCAAGTGATGATTTATTACTCATTTTTCAAATGAAACAATTAGAATATTTGAGTATTTCAAAACTTCGTTTAAAGAAGTTGCCTGCTGAGATAGGAAATTTAGATCATCTTACTTTTTTAAGCATCTTTTGTAATCAAATAGACAGTTTGCCTGATAGTTTCGGGCAATTAATCAGTTTAGAGGTTTTTAATGGTGGAAATAATCCAGATATAGTGGTTTGTGAATCATTTTCTGAATTAGAGAAACTGCAGAGAATGTATTGGGTAAATAATAAATGGAAAACAATGCCCAAAGCTTTTGAGAAAATGACTTGGCTGCGTGATGTATATATTAATGGTAATAAATTTAGTGATGAGGATAAAGATCGTGCTAGAAAAATATTTACCAATGGAAGACTTAAAATAGACAATTAATGTCAGAGAAATTAGAAGTATCAAAATTCTTAGCTAATAGCAAAAGCATCCCTATTATTGATGTGCGTTCTCCTGGTGAATATGAGCAGGGACATATTCCTGATGCATATAATATCCCTTTGTTTTCTGATGCTGAACGAGCTAGTGTTGGTATTAGATATAAACAGGCTGGTAATGAATTTGCTGTTCAGTTGGGTTTGGAAATTGTTGGCCCTAAATTGGCAGATTTGGTTAAACAGGTAAAAAAAATTGCAGTTAGTAAACAGGTTTTAGTACATTGCTGGAGAGGGGGAATGCGTTCGGCAAGTATGGCTTGGTTGTTTGAAACTGCGGGATTGAAAGCTGATATTATGCATGGAGGATATAAAGCCTATAGAGCATATATTGCAGAGCAATTATTGCAAACTGTTCCCATGAAAATATTGGGAGGATACACAGGTAGCGGCAAAACAGATATTCTTTTGGAGCTTCAAAAAAAAGGTGAACAGATTATAGATTTAGAGGGATTGGCTCATCATAAAGGCTCTGCTTTCGGATCTATTGGTGAGTTGCCACAACCTACAAACGAACAATTTTATAATGATTTGGGTAAGGAATGGCTGGCTTTAGATTTTAATAAAAGAGTTTGGTTGGAAGATGAGAGTGTAACCATGGGGCGTTGTGGTATTCCTTCTGCATTATTTAATCAAATGCGTAAGGCAGAAGTGATAAAGCTAGATATTCCTAAAAAAGTACGTGAAATACGTTTAGTAAAAGAATATGCTAATGGAGATATAATAGGTTTGGAGAATGCTTTGACTAGAATTAGTAAGAAATTAGGAGGATTAAAAGCAAGTATAGCCTTAGAAGCCTTACGGAATGAGGATTTTTTAAAAGTAGCTGAGATAAGTCTGGAATATTACGATAAAGCTTATGCGTATGGGTTATCAAAAAGAAATCCGGCACAAGTACAAACCGTGATAATAGAAGAGGATGATCCAATGAAAACAGCTGTTGATTTAATGAAGTTAGGAATATAAAAAACTAAAAGATGATATATCTGGATTATAATGCAACAACCCCAATTGATAAAGAAGTTGCTGATGCAATGCAGCCCTTTTTAACTAACTACTTTGGAAATCCCTCTAGTTCTCATGTTTATGGTTTGAAAACAAAAAAGGCAGTAGAAAAAGCCAGAGAACAAATAGCCAAAATGATTCATGCACATCCCTCTGAAATCATTTTTACTAGTGGAGGTACAGAGTCTAATAATTATGCTTTAAAAGGCGTAGCTTTTGCGCAACAACATAAAGGTAATCATATAATAACTAGTAATATTGAGCATCCTGCAGTGATAGAAGTATGTAAATACCTGGAGACTAAAGGTTTTTCTGTGACCTACTTATCTGTGGATGAGTTTGGTATTATAAACTTGGAGGAATTGAACAAGTCTGTTACAAATGAAACTATTCTTATTTCAATAATGCATGCCAATAATGAAGTAGGAAGTATACAGCCCATAAAAGAAATTAGTGAAATAGCTCAGAAAAATAAGATTTTATTTCATACTGATGCTGCACAATCCATTGGAAAAATTGAAGCTAATGTTCAGGAAATGGGCGTAGATTTGATGAGCATTGCTGGGCATAAGTTATATGCACCTAAAGGGGTGGGCGTTTTGTATATTCGTAATGGAGTGATATTAGAAAAACTGATGCATGGGGCTAATCATGAGAATAATCTACGCGCAGGAACAGAAAATGTTTTAGAAATTGTGGGTATGGGAAAAGCGGCTGAGTTGATATCAGAAAACCTACAAAAATATCAGGTGAGATATGCTGAAAATCGTGATTTATTATGGGCAATGTTGAAAAATCATTGGCCAAAAATTAAACGTAATGGTCATCCTGATAAGTGTTTATCAAATACCTTAAGTGTTTCATTTCCAAATGTGGAGGCAAACACTCTATTAGGGCAGTTAGCTGATGTTGCAGCATCAGCTGGTGCAGCATGCCATACCAATAACATCAGCGTTTCCAATGTCTTACAAGCCATGGAAATCCCTATTAATTATGCTATGGGAACCATCCGCTTTTCAACAGGTAGAACTACCACGAAAGATGATATTGAACAAGCTGTTGAAGCCATTGCTGTAATTCTATAAATAAAACATTTATTATATCTTGTTTTTTTATACTTTTGGTCAGACAAATTGAAAGTGAATATAACAGAATGGGTCTTATCACATATCTTCAGAATCGTAAGATTAACAAAGCTTTATCTTTAAATAATCGCCTAAAGAAAATGAAAAACTTAGGTAAGATTCGATCACTTTTGGTTTTGTGTTCCATTAAAACCCCGGATGATTTAATAAAGTGGCAACAGTATTTTAAAAATATAGATTCGCAGATTAAAAAAGTAGATGTTTTGTTCTATTTACCTATGAATATTGTAAAGGAAAGTCGTCAGGGTTTGGATGAAAAAATCATATATCCACATCAATTATCTTGGATAGGTATGCCTAAAGATGATAAATATTTGAAATCCTATATGGATTTTAATTATGATTTATTAATTGATATTAATTTTGATAGTATCTTTGCGCTGAAATGGATTTTTGTGAAATCTCAAGCAGCTTTAAAAGTAGGGCCGCAGGCTGAGGATAATCATTATTATGATTTGATGATAAATACTGAAGATGCTGAGAATAAAACCAAATTATATATTAATCAAATATTTTACTTTTTACGACAAATAAATAATAATGGATAATAGTAAATTTTATGGAACAGGTGTCGCATTAATCACGCCTTTTCACAAATACGGAACTATCGATTTTTCAGCCCTAGGTAATATGTTGGATCATGTAATCAAAGGTGGTGTTGATTATATAGTAGCTCTTGCAACCACTTCGGAAGCTGTGACCTTAACGGAAGATGAAAAAGTGGCTGTGTTAGATTTTATTGTAGAGAAGGTTGACGGGAAACTGCCCATTGTAGTTGGTGTTGGAGGTAATAATACTCAGGCTGTTGAGTCTATTTTGCAAAAAATGCCATATCAACATGTTGATGCTATTTTGTCAGTAACCCCTTATTATAATAAACCCAATCAAAAGGGTCTGTATTTTCATTATAAAAATTTGGCTAATTCAACTGATTTGCCAATAATATTATATAATGTTCCTGGTAGAACAGGAGCGAATTTGACTGCGGAAACAACAGTTAAACTGGCTCATGATTTTTCAAATATTATTGGAATAAAAGAGGCTAGTGGAGATATGATGCAGATTCAACAAATTTTACGTGATCGACCAAAGGACTTTTTGCTTATTTCGGGTGATGATGCTTTAACTTATAGCATGATTATGGCAGGGGGTGATGGTGTAATTTCAGTTACGGCCAATGCATATCCTACCGAATATAGTGCCATGGTTAAAGCTGCTCGTCAAAAAAAATACAAACAAGCTTTGGAGATTAATTTTTCACTTTTAGAATTTATGGATGCTATCTTTGAAGATGGAAATCCAGCTGGTGTGAAATTGGCATTAAACAATATGGGGCTTATCAAACATAATTTGCGTTTGCCAATGGTAAAAGTAAATGTGCAAACAGCTAATAGAATAAAATCTTTTATGGATAACTATAAAAGTTTCTTATAAATAATTATATGGTGCAACTATATGTTGTTTATCTTGTCTGAGTTTATGAAATAAAACAAATTGTAATGAAAAAAATATTTACTATTCTAACTGTCGTATTGATTGGTATGTCTTTACAAGTAAAAAGTCAACTTCCACAGAATATTGAGGAGCATTTTGAGAAAAAAGTTGAGGCATATTTTTCTATTGAGGCCAATACGCCCAAAATGATTATTCCTTTATTAAATATGATTTCTGTAGATGAAATTGCAGATGATAAAGTATTTGCTTATGCCAATAAAGGTGAATTTGAACGTTTTTTAGCATTAGGTTATAATTATGAATTATTACCAAGCCCAGGAGAACTACTTTTAAATCCTCCGATGTATGATGGAAGCAAAGGCGTATATAATTGGGATGAATATCCTACATATGATGAATATATCAACATGATGAATCAATTTGCTACTGATCATCCGGATATTTGTCAGGTATTTAGTATTGGCCAATCGGTTGATGGTCGAGAGTTAATGATGGCAAAAATTTCTGATAATGTGGAAACTGATGAAGGTGAGCCGCAATTTTTATATACAGGTCAGATGCATGGCGACGAAGTAGTTACCTACATTATGTTCTTACGAGTTATTGATTATTTGTTGGAGAATTATGGAACAAATGATTTGGTAACTGAGCTGGTTGATAATTTGGAGATATGGATAAATCCTCTTTCAAATCCTGATGGGACCTATGCTGGTGGAAATAATTCAATATATGGAGCCACTCGTACTAATGCTAATGGTGTTGATTTGAATAGAAACTATGCTGATCCTGAAGATGGACCACACCCAGATGGAAATGTTTATCAACCAGAAACGCTTTTGTTTATGGAATTAGCTGAAAATAACCACTTTGTGATGTCTGCTAATTCACACTCAGGAGCCGAAGTTGTAAATTATCCCTGGGACACCTGGTATTCTTTACATCCCGATGACGATTGGTGGATATTTGTATCACGAGAATATGCCGATACTGTGCATGCTTATGCGCCATCTAACTATTTTGAAGGTTTTGATGATGGTATCACTAATGGTGCTGCTTGGTACTCAATAAGTGGTGGCCGACAGGATTATATGAATTATTTTCAACATTGTAGAGAATTCACATTGGAGTTGTCAGATGCTAAAATTTTACCAACCTCACAATTAATTCCTCATTGGAATTATAATAGAGCTGCTATGCTTAATTATATCAAGCAAATGCTTTATGGTGTAAGTGGTATAGTTACAGATATCTCAACCGGAGATCCTGTAAGAGCTAAAATAGAAGTGCTTAATCACGATGCGCAAAATACTTTTGTATATAGTAATGAAGAAACAGGAAAATATAATAGAGTTATTTTTGAGGGAACTTATGATCTTGAATTTACTGCTGAAGGCTATTTACCTCAAACAATTGTAGATGTTGTTATTGAAGAATTTGAAATGACTGTTTTAGATGTTCAAATGGTTAGCGCCTCTTTAGTTGCCGATTTTACAGCAGATAATACTGTAATTCCTTTGGGTAGTACTGTTCAATTTACCCAACAATGTTATGGAGATCCTGACACTTACGAATGGTCTTTTGAAGGTGGAGTCCCAGCTACATCTACAGATGAGAATCCAAATGTAGTGTATAATGAAGCAGGTGAATTTGATGTGCAATTAATTATCCATAAAGGTAATGACTCGCAAGAGATACTAAAAGAGAAATATATTATTGCCAATGAAGAGTATATTATGGGTGATCAGGAAATAACTACTTGTCAAGGATTGTTTTTAGATGATGGTGGTTCTAATGGCAATTATGGCGATAGTAAAGATTATACAACAACCATATATAGTGCAGAGATTGCTGATAATTTTGTATTAATTGTTGATTTTGTAGACTTTTCATTAGAAGCAGAAGCTAGTTGTAATTATGATTATTTGAAGATTTATAATGGAAAAGATGATTCTTATCCTTTGATTGGAACTTATTGTGGTAATGATAATCCAGGTGAAATAGTGAGCGCTAACGACGATAAAGCACTAACTTTTGTTTTTCATTCCGATGGTTCGGTAAATATGGAAGGTTGGAAAGCTACAATTAACTGTAGTATTGTTGAGAATGTAGATGAAGTACTTGTTCAGCATTTACGAGTATATCCCAACCCTGTTTTAAACCATTTGTTAACTATTGAGTCAGATGTGCTGATTCATAAAATTCAAATTAGTAATATAAGTGGTCAATTGATATCGGTTTATGCTGCAAAAGGAAAAAAGGAAGAGTTGAATCTATCAGATTTAAAATCAGGTATATACCTTGTCTCTGTTTATACACAATTTGGGGTGAGTCATCAAAAAGTACAAATAAAATAAAACGATTATTTATATCTAATAAGCAAAGCCGGTTTCCAATTTATGGAACCGGCTTTGCTTATATTTGCA
>JAOZUW010000074.1 GCA_029938465.1 Bacteroidales bacterium
TTTTATAGACCTATCTAGTTTTCTTAACTGGCTAGGTCTATTTTTGTTATATCTTTGAAACAAAAAATGAAACAGGCATTCCAAATCCTTTTCCATAGAAATACCATTCTGATTGCATCTATTGTTTTTGGTTTATTATTGGGAGATTATGCTCATTATCTGAAGCCATATACCTTTTATTTATTAGCCATAGTATTGAGTTTCTCCACTACAGGGATTGTCTTTTCCGAATTAAAATCCAAAAAAGAGATACTTCATTTTATGGGAACAGGAATACTGCTCAATTATTTTCTTTTTGGAGCAGTTTTATTAAGCTTGGCTTATTGGCTATCACCTTCTAAAGAAATATTTTATGGTTTTGTAGTTATTGCTGCCACACCACCAGGAG
Source organism: Bacteroidales bacterium (assembly GCA_029938465.1). Classification (GTDB taxonomy): domain Bacteria; phylum Bacteroidota; class Bacteroidia; order Bacteroidales; family UBA12170; genus UBA12170. Next base: position 389 of record JAOZUW010000074.1, read on the forward strand.
TAGCCATCATACCCTTTTCATTTATTTTAAATGGCAATATAAAACTCTCTATAATTGGTACTTTAGGTGCGTTTTTAGCTTCTATTATTTTGGCGCCACTCATTATAAAACTCTTTTCGGGAAATGAAAACTTAAAAGTTTTACCACTCTTTTACAGTATGATAGGTCTTATCATTATTCCTATGCTTATTTCCAGATTGCTGCTTTTGAAACCTTTTTATAATTTCACTGTTGCTGTTAGAGGAAAGGTGGTTAATTGGGGATTTGCGCTAATTATTTTTACGGCTGTAGGAATCAATCGTCATGTTTTTTTATCCAATTTTGATATTTTATGGATTGTAGCCCTTATCTTATTTTTATCTATGTTTGTTTTAGGTCAGTTATACGATTTTATTGGGAAAAAAATGAGATTACCTTCCGATATCAGAATGAGTCAAAATTTATTACTTACTCTTAAAAGCACTGGATTTTCGGTGGTTATAGCCTTAGAATTGTTTAACGAAAAGGTTGTTGTTCCTTCTGCGGTGATGAGTACTTTTGTGTTGGGCTATTTTTTATTCCTTTCATTTAAAGAATCTTGGACAAAGCGATAAAAGGCTATTTTTACTGCTTTTTGATATTTTTCAGATACGAGTCCCATTTTAACTAACTAATCACTATTTTTGCCAAAAAACAATAACTAATTTACCTATTTATACATGATGAGTTTTAAACAAAAAGCAATAAGCATACTAATCCTGATAATGAGCCTATCTATAATGGCTATTGGTCAAGAAGAAAAAGAAGTAAGCAAGTATTATCAGAAAATGAAAACATATACTTATACTCTGTATAAAGCTGGTAATTATGAGACTTTTAATATGATAGCTAATCACCTTCAAAAATTAGCGGATGAAGAAGATACCAAATGGATTCCATATTATCATGCCTCCTATGCTTATATTATGGCAGCATTTATATCAAAAGAGAAGTTTACCGCAGAAGAAAAACTTAACATAGCACAAAACAGTATTGACAAGGCCAATAAATTAAGCCCAAATAATGATGAGATCGTCGCTTTACAAGGGTTTCTGTATCAAGCTCGGGTTGGAATAAACCCAGGCAGTAGGGCTTCGGAATATATAAAAAAAGCAGTTAAAGAATATGACCATGCTCGCTTTATGAATCCCAAAAATCCCCGCCCCTATTACCTTATTGGTCAGATATTGTACAGAATACCTGAAGAATATGGTGGCAATAAAAAAAATGCATGCAAGCATTTTCATGATGCAGCTCAGCGTTTTAAAGATTTTAAACCCAGAAGTGAGTTGTCGCCTAATTGGGGAGAAAAAGGAAATACCAAAATGATTAATAATTGTAAATAGGAATCAATAAATATGTCTCAGACTCTTCTCACAGCTGAAAATCTCACAAAATCTTATAGTGAAAAGCTCCTATTTGAGAATCTTAACATTAGTATTAATGAAGGAGATAAGATTGCTTTAATTGCTCATAATGGTGTTGGAAAAACAACTCTGCTAAATATTTTAACTGGAGCTGATATTCCCGAAGAAGGTGACATTACTCTTAAAGATGAATTAAAAATATCTTATCTAAAACAAAACCCCAGATTTCCTAAAGGAGCCATCATAAAAGATATTTTGTTTCATTTAGATAATCTCTACATAGAAACCATTAATAATTACCATCTTCAGCTCAAAAACTATCAAGCTAACTCATCAGCAAAGAATCAGAATTTATTAGATGAAGCAACAGCTATGATGGATCAAAAGGAAGCTTGGGATTATGAAAATCAGATAACCGAAGTCTTGCAGATATTTAATATCACTAATTTGGAACAATCAATAGATGAGCTATCTGGAGGACAAAAGAAAAAACTGGCTTTAGCTTCTATTATTATCGATAAGGCTGATTTGATGATACTTGACGAACCCACAAATCATCTGGATATTGAAACAATAGAATGGTTAGAAGAGCATATCAGCAAAAGCAAACTGAGCATTCTAATGGTTACTCACGATAGGTATTTCCTTGATGAAGTTTGTGATCATATTGTAGAAATAGACCAACACACCAGCTTCACTTATAAAGGTAATTACAGCTATTTTTTAGAGAAGAAAGCAGAACGTGAAGCCTTGCAGGTGCTTGAAATAGAAAAAGCTAAAAACCTTTATCGTAAAGAGTTAGATTGGATGCGCAGGCAACCAAAAGCACGTACTACCAAGAGTAAAGCAAGAATAGATTCTTTTTATGATTTAGAAAAGATTGCCAAGAAAAGATTAGAAGAAAAAAAGCTGGATTTTGAAGTGAAAATGAGTCGTCAAGGGAGAAAAATACTTGAAGTAAAGAATTTAAACAAAGCTTTTGGAGACCTGCAAATCACCAAGGATTTTGAATACATTTTCAAACGAGGTGAGCGCATTGGTCTTGTTGGTGACAATGGAAGCGGAAAAACCACTTTCTTAAATATGCTCACAGGCAAAATCAAACCCGATTCCGGGGAAGTGATCATTGGAGAAACAACCAGGTTTGGTTACTATACTCAGGAAGGATTGCAGGGAAAAGAGAATTTAAGAGTCATAGACATAGTGAAAGAAGTAGCTGAAGTAGTAGAAATGGGCGATAAAAGCTTTGGTGCAGCCCAGTTTCTGTTTTTCTTTGGCTTTTCATATTCCTTACAACAAAGCTATTACAATCTCTTGAGCGGCGGCGAACGACGAAAGCTCTATTTAGTACTCACTTTAATGAGTAACCCCAACTTTCTAATTCTTGATGAGCCAACTAATGATTTAGATATTTTCACCCTAAATAAGCTGGAAGATTTTTTACTTAGTTTTAAGGGTTGCTTAATTATTGTTAGCCACGATCGTTATTTTTTGGATAAGTTGAGTGATCATTTGTTTATATTCAAAGGCAATGGAATGATAAAAGATTTTGTTGGTAATTACTCTGATTACAGAGAAATGAAGGAATGGGAAGAAGAGCAAGAAAAGAAAAAATCTAAGGAAGAAAAAAAGCAAGTTCCCAATACACTAAAACCCAAACTCGAAAAGGCCAATAAAGCTACCTATAAAGAGCTGAAAGAATTCGAAAAAATTGAAAAAGAAATGCCTTTGCTCGAAACAAAAAAAGAAGATCTTTTATCACAGATGAACTCAGGAGAACTCAATACTGAAGAATTTAATCAAAGCAGCAAAAGATATCAAGAGATATCAGATGTTTTAGATGAAATGGAAATGCGTTGGTTGGAATTGAGTGAGAAGAAAATGTAAATTTCAAAAAAACTACTCAATTAACTTTTAATGACATCTCGAAACACTTTGACATAATAGATTTCATCCATTTTAGTGAGATATATTGCAAGATTGCCATTTCATTAGCGAAAAAATTGTATTTTCGTGTAAAATCACATCGATATATTAAAATATGGACTGGAATCAATTAGCATCATCAAAACCTATTACAGCTTATTCAATTTTTTGTGGAGTACTCGAATATCCTAAAAACATACTGCCAGAAATCAAATCCGGTAATAAATATGGTTTTCAAGATTGGGAGATTCACGAGAACCCATACCAACAAAGCTCAGAAGAGATCATCAGGAATTTTAAAGATTACTATTATGAAAGTTTTGTGGATACTGTTTTCCCTCATTTTAAAAACAGTGATAAACAACAGCTCAACTCTGATTTCGCAAAACAAACCCATAGGCTGTCTTTAAAAATTGATCAGCAACATCCTATTAAAATTGAAAAAAAAGAAGCAACATCCACTTATAATGTATTTTTTGAGTACTTAGATTTGTTTTTCTTCCCTGATGGTGTAGTTTACTATTGTTTCAAATGTGATTTTTCCAGTTTTTCTTTTAATGAAATAACACTTTTAAACAATCATATCCGAAATGCCGATAAATTAGAGGATATGAATTTTTTAAACACTCATTTATCTTTTTTAAAAACTGCGGCTAGCGCTACTAATAATACTGATACACAAAGCTTTGGGAATAAACTAAAAGTATTTTCTATCATTGAACATAATGTTCAACTCACAAAAGAAGAAGAAAACATGTTGCTCTATGATATTGGAGCTTGCGTTCCCATAGGGTCTGCATCTGGAGAAATGTCCTATTTTCAACCATCTGAAGATTATTTTAACGAGTTAATAGAGAATAATAAAATTTCAGTATTTAATAACTGGTCTGCACTTACACTTTTCGACACTTTTACAGGCCTTTTCCAAAAAGGAGCTTTATATAATTTTAATTGGGAAAATGGATATTTTAACCTGATCTATCTCCAATCATTATATGTAAAAAATCATCTTTTTAAGGTGAATAAAGCTTTTTATGCCAAAGGAGCCAAACACCAGCAATTGGATGACGATCTGTTTGAGTTTAATAAGTATTACAATCCCTCTCATATCTCTTTTAACTTTTTGCCTAGCCTAATTTTTAAAAAAATTCGTTATTCCTTAGCTATTAATGATGAATTAGATCAATTGAAAGAAAGAATTGAAAGAGGCAATCAAAAAAGAAAAGACAAAGCCGATAAAATGATTAATGATGTACTAACTGTTATTGCTGTATTAGCAGTGTTCTCTGCTTTATGGGATTCGAGTGAGTGGGTAGAGAAACTCATCTATGATGCCAAGTTTTCCTATCATATTTTAAGCGGCTCATTAACTACATTAGTTATTACAGTAGTCGGTATTTTCTTAATCAGAAATTATAGAAAAAACGCCTCCTAATGGTCACATTTTCATTTAGTAGTCAATTTCATATCCTTAGACATTTCTGTCAGATTGATACGGATTACAGGGCAATTATGAAATCAGAAACTAATTATACCGATAAAGAGATTGATTTTCAGTTATCCATCAGCGGATCCAAATTTCATCCTGTATTTGCTAGTAATCCCATCAACCTTTGGGAGAAAATTCAAAAGCATCATGATTTTAATATACTTGAAGATAAAATCTGGAAAAATGGTCAAGCAAAAATTATCCTTACTTATAAAATCGAACAATATCCAATAGGTATAGGCTATGATTCCCTTTTAAGAATTGATGAGCTAACAGCAGAACAGAAAAAACAACTGAAGCAAGAAGATCGTGACGGATTCCTTGTCAATTATATAAGTTTAAATGAATTGAAACCCACTTGGCAAGCGAATGTTATTTTAACAAAAGGTACTAAAATACAGTTAATTACTATTTTTCCGGGAATCTTTGCACCAGCTCTCCCTAAGCAAAAGAAACAATCAGAAAAAGAATGGATTAAGAGTAGAAATTTTTGGGAGCAATATGCTTTTGAAAAACTTTGATATTATTTAATATATAAAACGAACCAAATGAATATAACGCAATGGTTACAAGATAATGGTTTTGGTGATTATACCGAAATTTTTGCTGAAAATGAGATTACAATTGATGATTTACCAGACATAGCAAATCAAGCTGATTTAAAAGATATAGGCATAAAAGCATTTGTGATACGTAAAAAAATCATTGCTGCCATTGCTAAATTACAAGACAATAACAACTCAGAAGAAAAGGGAGAGCCTGATAACACAATATCTAAAGAAACTGAAACACAGAATATTCAATTAAAAGACACTTACAAAGCTTACCCTTATTCTATTATATCTGTACTTAATGATTATGAAATAAATATTATTGAGAAGCAGTATAACAAAGCATTTAAACGTTATATCGATTTTTTTGAAATCTCTATTCAGTATTGTTCCAGCCTGCTGTTGAGTTTGCTTAAATATAAAAATATCGAATTTAATGAAAAGCTAGAAGAGGCTACTACCAAAATGGTTTCTAAACCATTATCAACAGGTGATTGGATAAATAGTATTTTTATAGTTTTAGTAAAAGAGGCTCACCTTCTTATTCCTGAAGAAGCTCTGGTAGAAAGTTTGTATGAGTTAATAACCGAACCTAAAGGAAATATTTTACAAGGCTGGAGTTCACGAAAAGGAGAAGAATTTAAAAGTATTGCTTATTTTAGAAATACTTATTTAGGGCACGATACATCATTGGATGACGAAATTTATGCCGATGAATTAAAACTGATAGAATCCAGAATACATAGGATGCTTAAAGCAATGGCTCCACTTGAAAATTTAACTACATTTACTGTGGAAAAAGTAGTGAATGATGAAATAACTCCTGGGGATTACACTATTATTTCATTAAAAAGTGCGGATATCAATCAACCCATTCGAGTGTCGTCAGATACTATCCTTATTAAAGATAAATACTATTTGATTCATCGAAAAATTAAAAATTCTGATCATTTCAAATCCAACGAACTCATTGGCATTACCCCTTTTATCATCTACTTACCCATCTCAGATGATCCTGATGGAGAACGTACTCCTTTTATATTTCAATCGGTACACGATAAGAACCTGAAAAGGATGATTTACATTTCTCCAAACCCAAAAGCTAAAAGAAAGGAAACAGAGCTCTTTAAAGATATTTTCGTCTCATTTTTACAAAAAGTATTATCAAAAGTAAATATTAAGGAAAACTACAAATTAGAGATTGCAAAAGGAAAAACTTGGGATGAATATCAGGAGCGACTTTTATCTCAATCTACTCTTTTTTTAGGTCAGATGAAGAAAGAGAAATACGATTCGGCACTTTATGTAGATAGAAAAGAGATCAGCGATGCATGGAATTTCTTTTATACGCTAGATCATAAAAGAGCTTTTGTATTATTAGGCAATGCTGGATCGGGTAAAACAAACCTTATTTGCAATTTTGCTGAAAAACTGATAGCTAAAAATGAAGCCGTCATTACTTTTAATTGTAAGATATTCTCTCAAATTAGTATCGAAGAAAAGCTCAACCAAATTTTTGAGGAGAAAAAAACACCCATTGAAAAATCCTTGGAAACATTAAATAAGATGGCTCGAAAAAATAATCAAAAAGTGGTTTTCTTTTTCGATGCTATTAATGAGTGCCTTACCTACAATAATGACTCATTGAGCAATGGACCTATTGATTTGCTTCATGCTATTGATAATCTATTTATTAAAAAAGAATACGATTCTTTTAGGTTTTTATTTACCTGCCGTAACTACACCTGGGAAGAAGCCATTCGTTCGGAAGAAGAAACTTTAAACCATACCTATTATTTTACATCAGAAGATATTCCAGATCAAAAGCAACGTGAGAACATTTCTTTAAAAGGTTTTTCAGAAGAAGAATTTAAACTGGCCTACCCTAAATATATGAAGAAGTACAAACTCAGTACTTCTCTTGAAACTATCCTAGAACCACAGTATGCTTTTACCATGTCGAGATTACAAGATCCTATGGTCTTGAAAGTAGCTAGTCAAATCTATCAAGGAGGGAATTTACCTGATAGCATTCAGCAATTCGATTCGGTAAAGCTTTTTGATGCTCGACTTGAAAAATTAATTGAAGCTACAAAAACAGGTTATCAACAAATCACAATTTTAGAAGATTTTACAAGAATTCTTCGAAATAGAAAAACCGATGCATTTCCCCTACAGGAGCTTTATGCAGCTTTTGATAACAAGGATCATGAACTTCATAAACTGGCAGAGAAATTATTTAAAGGTGAAGTATTTGAATGGCGAACTTCACCAAAAGCACTTTTAGACGAAGGCTTTCTTAGAGTAGAAGCAACTACTCTAAAAAAAGAGCTCCGCTTTACTTACGAACGCTTTCATGAATATATGTATGCTCGTATATTTGTTCAGGAAGAAATAGCTCATCTAAAACCCGGAATGCCTATCCCTGTGGAATCTTTTGAGTCGGAATTGATTGACATGAAGGGTTATGCCGTAATTAATGATGCTATGAGACATGCATTGGCTTTAGATTACAATCGTACCAATGGTGATCCATCAACCATAATAGAATTAGCAAATAGCAGTGTCTATGCGACTACACAATTGGTAATGAATACTTTATCTTCATTGATTTCTGATAACTATAAAGATGTTTGCTCCATTATCAAACAATTACTGGCCTACAAAATGGAAGAAAGCACTCCTTTTGCTGAAGATATGGGAATAAAGGAAGCTTTGCTTATACAAGGTAAAAAAGGGAAAAAGAATTTCACAAAAGAAGAAATCAAAATCCTTAATCAGGAAATTGAAGAAATACAAGAGAAACTAAAGCCAGTTGTACAAGTTAGGAAAATTGCTATGCAGACGATTTATGAAATTTTTAAATCGCCAGTTTATGATAAAAACCTCTATCAAGGCAACAACTCCCCTTTCGAATTATTATTGAAAGCTATGTCGGATCCCATAGCTAAAGTACGTGATAATGTTTCGCTCTATATCTATTATATCTCAAAATATGATGCTAGTATTGGAGTCACTATTTTGGAATACCTCTCCAATAATATTCTTGATACCTCTTTGCTTTCACTGATGAAAAGTTCTAAACGAAAAGAATTTCAACAATCATTTATGGAGCCTGCAGGTCGCTTGAGTTTGCTAATGGTTATTGAAGGTCTCATTGAAAGAAATGATTATGAGATGAGCGACAATATTAAAAAAACCTGGTCAGCCATTATGAAAAAACTGACTCTTAATCATACACTGATTAAAGTAGTTATGCCTTTCTTAAAGATATTTATGAAACGCCAAGCCACTGTTCAGGCAGCTTATGTTAACAATGGAATTGAATATCAGAATTTTTGGGAAAATATTGCTATAAATGGTGAAGAAAATGATTGGCATAAACAAAATTTCAATAACATTATTCCTTTCTTAAATCCAGAAAAAACTGGTTTAGAAGAATACCATGAAGTGATAAAAAAAGGAATAGATACTGGCGATGCCTTCAGCTATTTTTTAATAGAAAGAGTGTTGGTAGCACAAGGTTGGGCCAATTGGGAAAGAATAAAGCCCATCATTACAGATGTGATCCATAAGCCTGAAGATCAGCCTTGGCTGGACTATATGCAAATGTCTATGCTTTATGTCTTGTTTCACACCATAGAAAAATCAGAAACAGCAAATGAAGAAGCTTTTGATATTTTCTCCAAACTAACTGAAGAATGGTCAGATCGCTGCAAAGGGCTATTTTTTGCCCATAAAAACGAACAGGCCAATAAAGGACTTCCTTATAAGCAATACCCCTTAAATTGGTATGGAGCTGCCTATTGCAAACATTTTAAAGATGGTGGTACACGTCCTGGAGATCTATATCCTTTGCCTGTATTTAGGAATCTAATAGATAAAGCCTTTGAAACCAAAGACAAAGAACTTCTTTATTACTGTATAGAAAATATTGCTACAATGGTAACCGATTTTGGGAAACCCAAAAGCGCTATTCAGTTATTTGATTATGTTATCAGCCTTTTTAAACATGAAAGTGATATTTATGCTTTTGATAAGCAAGATTCTTCTCGTGAGGAATATGAACAGGATTTGAGAACATTCCTACGCAATATGATAGGAACTATAAAAAGCTATTATCCAAGAGAAGTTTCGTATTTTGTTCACCATAAACTAGCTCATTCCAGTTTTCCTGAAATGGATAAATTTAGGGAAGATCTGATGGCCTATAATCAATCTCACGAAAGTATTGGTGACCTGCTGACACATAAATTCGGTAACTTTATCATTTGGGGATTATTACACGATAAAGAAGTAAGCCGATTCTTTATTGATGGCTTTTCTATTGGTGGAGAAGTAAATGATTATTTTAACTGGTTCGATGGTATTGTAAGGATATCATTTAATAGATTGTTTGGTTTTAAACTATAATTATATGAAGAAGATGATGTATATATTTCTAATGGTTTTATTGGTGTTTTTTGGTTTGATATTGATATTCGTTCCATTTCATTTTAATGGAGATGATCAGCCACCCTCTTCAAAAAAAATGCAGATTATTGCACATAGAGGAGCTTCCGGAATAGCTCCAGAGAATACTATCCCGGCATTTGAAGCAGCTGTGGAAGCAAAAGCAGATTATATTGAGCTGGATGTTCATTTAAGTAAAGATAACAGAGTGGTTGTAATGCATGATTATAGTGTGGATAGAACCACTAATGGAACAGGTATGCTTGCTGAATTAGATGCTGATTATATAAAAACCCTAGATGCAGGAGAGAAATTTGGTGCGCAATTTACAGGAACTAAGGTCCCATTTCTGGAAGAAGTTATTCAAACTATTAATGGAAGAACAAAGCTTCTTATTGAGATAAAAGAAAAACAGAATACAAATACCGGTATTGAAAAGGAAACTGTTAAACTCATTAAAAAATATCAGGCTCAGGATTGGTGTGTAGTACAATCCTTTAATGATGAAAGCATTCAAGAAGTACATCAATTATTTCCAGAAATAGAGATCCATAAGTTATTCTTCCTGAAATTTAGGTTTATACCCTATGTTTTCGATGGAAGATTTACCTATTTTAGTTTTGAAAAATATCACTATGTGAATTCTTTTAATATGCACCAGTTATTTGTGAATAATGCTTTTTTAAAGAAGATACATGGCCAAAAGAAAAAAATGAATGTTTATGGTTGTAGTGATAAAAACTCTTGTGAGATAAAAAAACTACAACTGCTTGATGGCATCATCACTGATTATCCGGGAGATTATAGATAACAACGACTAAACTGTCAAATTTGTAATATAAATTATAACTGATTTTTCTTTTTTATGAATTGATCCTAAAATACATTAAAATGCAAAAATACAAAACGCATATTGTTGTAATTAGCTTTTATCTATTTATAATACTACTCGATGCTTACTCCTATTGGGGTCTGTCCGTATTTGGACTTCACAATTCAAATCTCTTCAATTTCGTTTATTGGATAATACCAGCTTTCTATATTTTGGGTTTTTCCAGTATATTTTTATTTAAGCCGAAAAACATATCACCTGATGGGTTTAAAAAAGTGATGATTTTCTTTGCCTCTTTTTTACTTTTTTATCTTCCAAAAATATTCCTTTTCCCATTTGTATTGGTATCAGATATAGTCAGGGTTTTAGGTTTGATCAGCCAGAACATAGGAGAATGGCTTATCATACTGCAGATTATTGTTACAATAGGTGTAATAGCAGCATTTTTCATTTTTTCAGCCACTTTGAATGGTATTATATGGCAAAGATTCAATTTTAAAATCACAAAGATACCCCTTGAATTTAAAAACCTTCCCGATTCTTTTGATGGATTTCGTATTGTACAGATTTCAGACTTTCATATTGGAAGTTTTATTGGAAATATGAAACATGTTCAACGAGGTATTGATATGGTTAATCGAGAAAAACCTGATATCATTCTGTTTACTGGAGATCTTATTACTGTACAAGCTGATGAGGTAAAGAGATTTTTACCTGTATTAAAACAACTTAAAGCCAAATATGGTATGTACTCTGTAACAGGAAATCACTCCTATAGTGGTAAAGACTATTTCCATTGGAATAAAGTAGATTCTCCAGAAGAAAATCTAAATAAGATTGTCAATTATCATAAACTTATTGGTTTTGATATTTTAATGAACGAACATCGAGAAATCACTCTAAATGGTGATTCCATATCACTTATTGGAATTGAAAACTGGGGTCACCCGCCATTTCCACAAGAAGGAGATATTGAAAAAGCCATTGAAAATATTAAGGAGGATTCATTTAAAATATTAATGTCTCATGATCCCTCTTTCTTTGATGCAAAAGTAGTTCCTGATTACAATATAGATTTAACGCTTTCCGGACATACACACGCTATGCAAATGGGATTTAAAATAGGAAATTATGAATGGAGTCCTGCAAAATTCAAATATCCTAAATGGGGTGGCCTTTATAGAGAAAATGGAAAGGCATTATATGTAAATCGGGGATTTGGACATGTGATTTATTCGGCAAGAATAGGAATACCTCCGGAAATTACTGTTATTGATTTAATGAAAGCTTAAGCCGGTGACTCATACCCTACTGTCCTATTCGCCTTAAAACACTTGAATCTATAATTTCTTTCCATCTCAGAAAAATTATCAATCCTATCTGTTTGTTTATCGTAATAAGCCTTTTGATCTTCATTATGAAATAATTCCATATCATATGCAGGAAAACTAGCTGCAATTTCACAAATTCTCTTCTTAACAGCATCAAAGGTCCCATTACCTTTAAAAAATAAATTATACGAATCAATACCATTCCAATCCTGATTAATCTTTACAAGATGAGCTCCTCCACACTTATCTAATCCAACATCTTCTGGTGGTATTTTATTATACATGCCAATAATTGAGGCTCCCGTACAGGCTGCAATATCCTTTATGATATCCGCCTTATCAAAATCATCTTCTCCAGATGCTACCAATGTAAGAATCCTTATACCTTTATAATTAAGTGATTTCGAAAAAGAGGCTGCTTCACCTGTAAATCTTGTTGATATAACTATTAACGGTCTTTCGGATTTTGAAGCAGAAATTTCATCAATGACCCTGAAATTCTCAAATGAAGAAATAGGTTCTCCCCATTGCAGGCATAGCATGATGTGTGGGTTATAGAAAACTTCTTCTGAAGTGTTGGTCTTATATGAATTCATAGTGTGAATATTTCAACGATTCAGGTTATAAACATTAATTATTATAACCAATTGAGATTGTATCTTGTTCAGAATAGTAAAAATCTTCTGATTCAAATACCTCTTCCATCTCATCAAGCGCATCCACCATCCAATTATATTTTTCTCTTGTATCGTAGTCGTCTGGATGTGACTTCAAATAACTCTCAAATGGATCTTTGCGCCACGACATACTTTCAATAAATATATTTCTTCGTTCATCTGGGCTTAATCCTGCAGTATCAGATGTTAGATGAAACATTTTAATATTTCGGAAACCGGCTTTCCACAATTGATGGTATAATTTTCTTCCATTTTTTCTATCTTCAATCCCCTTTACAGTGTATGATAATTCTATTACATTTTTTATAAGATCATCCTTATCCGGATAAAAAACCTTAGAACCATCATCCGACCCCCTAATCACAATTACTCCTCCTTTTGAAATGATTTTCCTTAGTTTTCTTAAAGCTTTACCTGGATTTCCTAAATGCAGAATAGTTAGAGCAGAAAATACAAAATCAAAAGATTCTCTACCATGTTCCTTTAAAATGGATTTAATCTTTTCCTCAAAATCAGGTTTCTCGATATCTATTGCATAAAAACTATATAAATCATCTGGGATTCTTTCTTTTGCTCTTTCGATAATATCTTTATTTTTATCTATTCCAATAATATGAGAAAATATGCTGAAAGAATTGAATCGGCTGATTGTTACTTCTCCTGATGAACACCCAACATCTAATGCGAAAATATTGTCTTTATTTTTTAAATTTTTAATCGCTTCCTGAAAAGATTTCACGTCAAAACTTTTAAGTCGTTCACCCTGGATTAATAGTCGTTCATCTTCTGATTCATCTGTTGGAGAATAGTATGAACCCTTAGAAGTATTAAATGGTTTCAAATGGGATTCTGCTTGTTTTCCCGCTTGACTTATATTTGAAGTATCTACTTGTTGATTAAATGGTGTATTTTGACCCAAGTTTTTCAAACTCAAAAGACCAAATGTTTCAATAATAACATTAAGATTATTAATAAGGGACTGTGTTTCTTGTTTATCTGATTCCCCTTTACCATGAGCCAGATTTATTCTGCACTTGTTCAACTCATTCAGGTTAATCATTTTTATCGCACTGAGGTTTGTACCAGATACATCTGACCAAATATCAAAGAATTTAGTTTCCCTAATCACACTTATGATCTCTCCAAAACCAAAACTTTCTAAACCTTTTTGCCCTTTACCTGTTTTTCGTTCTGACTCTAGTACTCTTAAGCGGTCTTTTTCAGGCATTAAAGGTATGGTTTTACGAACTACATCTCTAAAAGCACGCTCAATGAATGATGCACAATCCCTTGAAGCTGTTGTATATGCGCCTGCTTCAAAGTTATTATGGATTATCTTCATTGCCTCTTCGAAATCATATTCACCTTTGTTTTCTCTATTGTCTAGGTCCATCTTTTTTACTTTTATTTTAATGCTACTTGGATAATGATATTTTTACAACGGCCTAAATATATTGTGCATTTTTTAAGGACACTATAGGTCATATTCTTTGTAATGGGTATTTATTATATATGCCATTAACCGCTTATATTTAGGACATTAGTATTTAACAAACCACTAACAAGTAGAATCCCGAATCACCA
>JAOZUW010000075.1 GCA_029938465.1 Bacteroidales bacterium
TGATTTAAGAATAGTGTCCCGAAATCTTTCGGGATTAGGATTGTAGAGATTGATTTGTATACAAAAGAATTAAAGAATTGAAATATTACATTATAGTAGGGGAGGCTTCTGGTGATTTGCATGCTTCTAATATGATTAAGGAGTTGCGAAAGAAAGATACACAAACTGATATTCGTGCCTGGGGTGGCGATTTAATGCAGAATCAGGGAGCAGATGTGGTAAAACATTATCGCGATTTAGCTTTTATGGGTTTTGCAGAGGTCATTATGAATTTACCTACAATACTAGGTAATATTAAAAAATGTAAACAAGATATTTCTTCTTTTAAACCCGATATTTTGATATTAGTTGATTATCCCGGTTTTAATCTAAGAATAGCAGAATGGGCACATCATAAAGGAATAAAAACCGCCTATTATATTTCACCTCAGGTATGGGCATGGAAGAAGAGTAGAGTTCATCAAATTAAAAAATATGTGGACAAAATGATGGTTATTCTTCCTTTTGAAAAGGATTTTTATCAGCAATATAATTATGAGGTTTCTTATGTAGGACATCCTCTTTTAGATACATTACCCTCAGTTGAGAAAAATCATCAGAGTTTTATTAATAAGCATAATTTGGAAGATAAACCCATCATCGCTTTATTACCTGGTAGTCGTAAGCAGGAAATTGGAAAGATGTTAGCAATTATGTTACAGCAAGTAGAATTATTCCCAGATTATCAGTTTGTTATTGCTGGTGCCCCAAGTATTGAAAACGCTTTTTATGATGATATCCTTCAGCAGCAAAAGGTTCATTTGATAAAAGATGAAACCCAAAAATTATTGCAACATTCTCACGCAGCTTTGGTTACCTCTGGAACCGCTACTCTTGAAACGGCTCTGATGCAGATACCAGAAGTAGTTTGTTATAAAGGAAACCGTATAAGCTACGAAATTGCCAAGCGTATCGTAAACATAAAATACATTAGTTTGGTAAACTTAATTATGGATAAAGAAGTGGTTAAGGAGCTGATACAGTCAGATTTAAATAAAACAAATTTGGAGCAGGAATTGAAGAGAATATTAAGTGGGCCCCACCGAGAAAACATGTTGGAAGAATACATTCTTTTAAAAGAAAAACTCGGTTCTGGAGGTGCCTCGAAACGGGCTGCTGAGCTTATTTATAATATGTAGTTACAGTTAACGTCTAAAGCAAAGGGCTGATATTTCCCGTTGATAGGAAAAGTATCAGCCTTTTAACTTTTGTTTAATTGGTTTATCGTGCCGATGTATTGCCATTATTACAATAAATACGAGGCCAAGGAGCATTTTGAATGGTGGCTCCATCACCTTTTAGGCAAGTAACATATTTGTCTCCTACAACAATAACATTGCCTTCTGCATTTAATAAAGGATAGCTAGGATCTTTGTGTGAGTTCTGATATGATGCCCAAGCAAGTTCTCCTGAACTATTTACATTTACTATTCCATCGTCTTCGGCATGATATATATAATCGTTACTTCCAATAATACAGCCTATTCTGAAATTTGCAGTTGTTGGTAGGCTGCTTTCGTGATGAAACTTCCATTCTTGATTTCCAGCTGGCGAATATTTGGCAAATCCTTCAATAGAATGATAAAAATTATTCTCTTTATCTATTACAACATCAAAAAATTCATGGTTATCATTTTGTCCGCTTATTATTCCACTAAGGCTTCCATCGCTATTGAGTATATATAGGTTATGTGGTGAAACACCAAAGGCCGATCTGTATATAAATAATACTCTATTGTCTTTATCAATGGCCAAAGAACGTTGAGCAAAGTATGATCCATCATAATATTGATCAGGATTAAACTCCCAATCGATATTATTTGTTTCTAAATCCATTTTTATAATACTTAGGTTTGCCGGATCAATAGCATAATTGAGTAATCCCAAAAATAAGTTTTGTCCTACAACACTTAATAGTTCAATCTGGTTATGGTTTTCTATGAGCACGCTTTTTAGCAAACTACCCGAATGATCGAAATAGTGTAATTGTTGACTGTCAGCACTTGTTGGCCCCCAATCGGCAGCAATAAGAACATAATTGTTGGTTACAGCAATGGCTTGAATAGGGCGCTTAGCATAGTAATTTGGAGTAAACGACCATAATTCAGAACCACTGGCAGCGTCTAAACAGATAATGGTTTCTGTTTCGTTATATAATTCATCCGCTTGAGTGATAAAGAAAAATATTTTTCCTCCATGATATATGAGATGGGAAATGTCACAGTAGTTTTCTCCTGTATATTCTTTATTCCATAATGCTTCACCATTTTTTGTAATACCATAAGCATAAACTGTTTTTTGTCTTTCACCATTTTGTATACTGAAAAATATATTGCCTTGCTCATCCATAGCGGGTATGGTATTCGAAAATTCTTGCGATTGACCATATTCGTATTGCCAAATAATTGGATGGTCCGAAGTATTTTCACCTGGTTTAAAAGGGTCAGTTCCGTCATCTTTTTTGCAAGAGCTGAAAAAGAACAGACCAATGCTTATTATTAATAAGATTCTTTTCATTTTAAATTGTTTTCGTTTTTTGATGTTGCAAATATAGTGTTTGATAGTTTTTAACACTCATACTTTAGGATGAAAATTCGCTATTATACCTGATTTATCTGAAAACAACTGACAGATTCTGTTTCATCGGATAGTAGGTAGAATAGCATTTAAATCTTCCTCAGTTTGAATATGAACGGCAGAACTTATTTATGATATGTAGTTAAGTGTTTGTTATCCGCAAATAAATACCGAAATGCTATTTATCTGCAAGTATATATTCGTATACTTGCACGCTGGAAAAAATCAAAATATCTTTTATTTATAATGAAGAATATATTAGCCATAATAATACTGTTTATTGGAGTTCTTTTTCAAGGAAGTCTATTGGCTCAAAGTAATATTAAACAATCTTTAGAAATAAAATCTTATAGTTTACCATTTGAGGAGAATTTTGATGCTGTAACTTTTCCACCCACTGATTGGACAACTTTTAGAGGAACTAACGGGGCTGGTGTATCGCAAGACTGGAAAAGAGATACAGATGGCTATTCAGGAAGTGCTGGTTGTGCTTTTGTTAGATATGAAAATAATGGATCTGTAAATGAAGATTGGATGGTGAGTCCTCAAATAGAACTCGGAAGTAATTCATTTCTTTATTTTTATGAGAAACAGGAATATAATACCAATTATTATGGCAATTACTCTATTCGAGTCTCTACAAACTCGCAAACAAACCATACTGACTTTACTACTATAATCTCTTATGACGAAACAGATTTTTCAACAACCTATTCATTGAGAGAAATAGATTTAAGTGCCTATGATGGCCTAAATGTTTATATTGCTTTTGTGATGACCAACGACAATGGTGATGATTGGTTTGTAGATAATATTGAGGTCAGTGGTGGAACAGCCGGAGGCAAACTTCTAATATCAGAAGTAGCCTATCCCAAAAATTCTACAACAGGTCGTTTTGTGGAACTTTATAATACAGGGAACATAAGTATTGATTTAACTAGATATTATTTAGCATTTTATAGGAATACCAGAAGGATAAACTTGAGTGGAACCATAGGTCCTGAAGAGAAATTTATTTATGCACCAGATGCAACTGATTTTCAGAATACTTATGGTTTTGCTGCTAATCAAGCTGATGGTGGAATAGACCCCAGCTGGTTTAATGGTACAGATGCTGTTATTCTGCTTTGGCAAAAAGATGATGGAAAATATCGGAGATACGACACTTATGGTGTTGCAAAAGAAGATGGTTCGAGTGAAGAGTGGGGATATTTAGATAAGCATGCAGTGAGAAAGACGCATATTTTGGAAGATAGGTCTAAATTTAGACCCAATGAATGGGCAATAAGCGATGCCTATGCTGATCCTTATTTTGATGTTACTCCAGGAAATCACAAACAAAATTATTACTGGAATGGGAATATCAATAATCAATGGGATGATTATGAAAACTGGACAGTAACAGATGGAATATCTTGTATTCCAGATGCGGCTGCAAACGTAATTGTACAATCAGGAACTGCAAATAGTACAGATAAGGCCAATTACAGGTTTCCTTATTTTTTCAACTCCTTAAGTCTTGAATCCGGAGTAAATTTTACTTTGGCTTCAGATAATATTCTCACAATAATTCAGGATGTAAGCATTGAATCAAATGGTAGCATAAATATTAAATCTGATGCCAATGGAGCTGCCACTTTTATTCCGGAAGGTAGCCTAAGCGGTAATGCCAATGTAGAGCGATATATGGCTGATATCAGTGGTACTACAACTAATGGAATATGGCATTTGTTCTCCTCTCCACTTTCAAATATGCTTACTAGTGCTTTAATGGATCAATATCTTAAATACTGGGATGAACCAAATTCTACTTGGGAATATATAAGTGCGACAGATGTAGTATTAACTCCGGCTAAAGGATATGCATTACTTTTGCTTCAAGATCATGGAAACACGGTGAATATGAGTGGCAGTTTAAATCTTGGTGATATCACAAGTCCTAATTTGGATTTTACTAGTGGCTCAGGATGGGAAGGTTATAATTTGGTAGGTAATCCATATACAGCAACGGTTAATTGGGATTCCATTACGCCTTATCTGGCTTCCAGTATCGATCAGGCTATACATTATTGGGATGCTGCAAGCAATCAGTATGTATTTTATAATAATGGTAATGGAACGGCATCACGTTTTATTCCATCCGGGCAGGCTTTCTTTATTCATACTACAGCAGATAACCAACAATTCACTTTTACCCAGGAATCACGCGCATCTGATAGTTCTCATCTCTATTATAAATCAAAAGAAGAAAAAACATACTCTTCTCATATAACGCCACCAAGAGAGTATCAGAATAGATTAGTTATAAGTTCATCAAATACATACGATAGAGCTGATAAAACTTTTTTGGAATTTCACCAAAAAGCAAGCAGGGATTTTGACTCCGAATTTGATGCATTAAAATTTTACTCGAATAATGATACCATAGCTGAATTATGTTTAAAATATAATTCTTTAGAATATAGTATCAATGTACTTCCTGAGAACTTAATAGAAGGAAGCTATGATTTGAATATTAGATATGGTTTGAATGATAGCTACATTTTGTCTTTTGAAGGAATGGAAACATTTGATGAGAATCAACCCATTTTATTATATGATAAAATAACTCAACTTTATTATGATCTAAAGCTTAATGCGCATTTCGAATTTTATAATGAAACTGGTAATACCGAAAATAGATTCGAGATAGTATTTAGTAAGGGGAATGCTATTGTAGAACAGACAAATGAAAATCCCTATTTGGTTTTTTCACGACAAGGTAAGCTTAATATTAAGAAAACAGTAGCTATTTCTTCAAATGAAGTATTTGATTATAAGGTTTATACGGTAGATGGTAAATTGATAGCTGCATATCGTCAAAAGCAAGAAGTATCTAATCAGTATTTTAAGATTAGTCCGTCTGTTTATATTGTAAAAATAACTACTGAAAGGCAACAGATTACCAGAAAAATTTGGTTATCTAAATAGGGTTTGCTGATCAAGTCTATTCAAGATTAGATATCATCCAGTTATTCTTCATTTGGAACCCATTCATAAGCTCCTAAATCAGGAGTGGTACTTCTTTCAATACCGTCTAAATCGTATGGGTTACCCATTGGGATTCCTTGTTTAATAACAGGAGAAAGCGTATCAATATGGAAATCTAATAGGCTATAATCAACGAATAAAGGGTTCTGATTGAAAAGGCAATTGGTGAAGAATTCATTATCTTCTTCTGTTGTTTTCAATAGACTATAATCAAAATGGTAATTGAACTCTGTTGGGTCTTCTGGGTATTTGTCTAAAAGAATTTCGTTTTCCTGACTGCCATAAAAAATACAATCACCAAAGTAAGCCTGTTCTAAATCTCCGGTATATACGATCTCATTTTCACCATCAAAATAGATATAATAGTTGGCTAAATGTAGAATAGGATCTTTTCTTACTTCGTAGCTCCAATAATTGGCAAAGGTGGAATTTTTAAAGCTATAGTTTCCTCCAGAAGTCAGGTTGAGTAAACTACTTCCACTATTAGCAATTAAAAGATTATTGGCTTCGATATTATAAAAGCGGGTAAAAAGTCCCCAGCCTTGCATATTTAATATTTGAGTATTATTGAGGATTAGCGTATTTCCTAAACCACTCTTTAATGTTTCAGCTTGAATACCAATGGTGGCATTTTTAATAACAGTATAATTGAAACTAGAGTTGATATCACTTTCATTAATCCATATTCTGTCCCATTGTGAAGGCACATTGGCATAATCCTGCTCCAGACGTACACCTTCAAAAGTTATAGGTTCTTCCAAAGTTCCATTTGCTTGAATATTAGCATAGCGATAAACCCATAACCCAGCTCCGTTATAAAAATGTATTCGGCATCCCGGATCAATATTTAATGCACCAGCTGAATCTACTACTCCATATCCAACAATCACATAAGGTTTGTCGTTTGTCCAGTGAATTTGTTCTCCTTCGCGAGCAATATATGAAAGGGGAGGAAAGCCTTCTATTTGATCCTCTGGCTTAGGGAGTATAAAATGTGCATCTTGTCCCCAAGCGAGTAAATCTACATCTTGATAATTGCCATTGGTTTCAAAGATTACGGAATCTTTAACTACTAATGGTAGGTTATCGTTCACTGGATCTATGGTTACTCTAACAAAGACATAAAGGCTGTCGTTTCCTGCAATTTCAATATTTCTGACATCTGTACCTGATGCACCATCAATATTTACAGAATAAGAGGAATAACGACCCCCAGCTAATCTTACTCTGCTTATGATGACTGAGTTTGGATTTGGGTTATAGACCATTAAGCTCTTTGTAACTGAACCCATGGTGGTAAAAACCGTATCAAACATCACAGAATCAGTTGAAAAGCTTAGTTTGTAGTTGGGGTCTGAAGAAATGGTTTCATCCTTTCTACAGGAAGTAAAAATGGTGATTATTGCCAAAAAAGCAATAAATAATATGCTGAGTATTCTTTTTGTCATTATTAATGATATTATAGACTGCAAATATAATAGGAATACGGATATTTATTAAAATTATTGTATGCCTTATATTGATTTTGTATTTACCTGAGTATTTTCAAAATAAATTCACTAGAATGTTAGGTAATAGTAATGATGAAAATAAAGTATTATGGTAACTACTCCTCAAGATACATTAATGCTTCTGGTCCTAAATTAAACAGTAGATCTAGTATTGAAAGATCCTCTAAAAAACCATTCTTTTCTTGAAAAACTTGAATATATTCCTTTTTTGTAGATAGGTTTTCCTTTTTAGGATGGATGGAAAAACGAAAATCCTCAGTTTGTGTTTCAGGTACTATAAAACTGAAAGTATGATTCATTTTTACTGCAAACCCCAAAAGTTCAGCCAATACTGTTATTATTTTTTCATTCATTTCGGCTAATGAAGTGTATTTATTTTGAAATAAAGCTTCCACTTCATCTTGATAATATAGAAAAAAAGGTGAGGATTGATAGGCTGATTTTATACTTCTCCAGTGTATTTGTCTCCAATTCTCTGAATAATCTATTAGAATCTCTTTGGTGATGGATTTATTTCCTTGTGGTTTTTTTACAGGAACTGATAGAGTCATTCTCCCTTTTGCAGCAGCAATGTAACATCTGTTTCTATAAGATTGCTTGCTGTATGTTTCCCATAAATCTAGATTTGCTTCACCTTTTTGATAAAGTTTAGCCATCCAGCTGATGGGTGGAAAATAAGCAGTGGATAAAAGCATAGAATATTTTATTTAAAAAAAAGATGCAGCAAAAATAATCACTACATCTTTTATTCGCAAATGATAAGTTAACTTATCATCGTATTTTATAGAATGATTATGCTTCTTTTGCTTCGGTTTTTAAAAGCACATCATTAATTGCACCAATCAAAGATTCTTTTGGTAATGCACCTTGCGCCATTTGTGGTTGTCCTTCTTTTGGGCAAAATAGCATAGAAGGGATACTACGAATACCAAAAGCACCAGCTAATTCTTGTTGGTCTTCAGTGTCTACTTTATAGATATTGATTTTTCCTTCGTACTCTTTAGCTAATTCCTCAAGAATTGGAGCGACGATTTTACAAGGCTGACACCAGTCAGCGTAAAAGTCAATAATACAAGGTAGCTCCCCTTCGAATTTCCATTCTTTGTTTTGCTCAAAGTTAAAAACTTTTTGCATAAACGTGTCTTTTGTTAAATGTTCCATTATTGTAAAATTATTATTGTTATTATTTATTTTCTTGTTTCTTTTTTCCTAATACAAAGTCTTCAAAAATCTGACGATATTGATCTTCTTGCATAGCACCAGCTTGCATAGCAGGCTGTTCGTTTTTTGGAATAAACAATATAGAGGGTATGCTTCGGATACCAAACACACTTGATAATTCTCTGTTCTGATCAGTATTCACTTTGTATATATTTATTTTTCCTTCATATTCTTTTGCAAGTTTCGCCATTATTGGGGCTACTCTTTTACAAGGACCACACCAATCTGCATAAAAATCAATTACTGCAGGAAGTTCTCCTTTGTAATCCCATGCTTGTGGATTAGCATCATAATCCCAAATTTGTTTTTTAAATTCGGCTTCAGTAAGCACAATTACTTTACCACCTTGTGTTTCGTTAGGTGCCGGATTTGATAAATTTGAAGTTTCTGCAGTTTGAGCAGTTTTTTCACCCTTATTGCTTTGTTCTGCAGCGTTGCTGTTGCAGCTTATCGTGCTAAAGGCAAAAAGTGCAACTAGCGTTATTGTTCCTAATTTCTTCATTTTTATTATATTTTTTAGGTTTTTTCGTAAAAGAGCGCAAAACTAATGAAATTATTTTAAATCGCTTTAGTATCACTCGACTTTCCTTTTATCAATTACTATGCCAATAAAAAATGATTACATTTGCCGACAACTTGGCAGTACAATATGAAGGCTCTTTTTAAAAATATTTTACTAAAAGAATTTGAAGGAAAATTTTCTTCAGATGAACTTTGTTTGGCTTATTTGTCGGAACAAAAATGGAAAGACGGATTTGTTTGTAAGAAATGTGGACATACCAATGGCTGTGCTGGTAGCAAACCTTATACCCGCCGTTGCACTAAATGCAAATATCAAGAATCTGCCACAGCAAACACAATTTTTCATCGTTGTAAAATTCCTTTACAAGAAGCTTTTAAATTAACCTTTATGGTGTGTCAGAATCCTAATGTCAGTTCTTATGAGATTAGTAGAGTAATTGATATTCGGCAAATGACTTGCTGGAGATTTAAAAAGAAAATTACTGAATGTATTGATGAAAGAGGAGATATAGATATGCTGCAAAAAATTGAATTGAAACACAAATTGAAGTAGTATCTGATTTGCAAAGATCATACAGAAAAATAGTTAATCGTTTATTAATCCTCATTCCTGATAACTTAAAGATATAATAATCTTTCCAATATTATTTACCCTTATTGCAATTATTCTTAGAATCATTATAAATTAAGTATAAGTGTTAAAAAAATAACAATAAAGCTTGTGTTTTTGCAATTCCTAATTACTTTTGTGGTATTAATGGTATTTAAATACCTAAATATGTATTAATGATTATTTTTATCTTCAAGGAGATATTAGGGTTTAAAAATGGTATATAATTAAAAATCAAACAATTAATAATTAAAAACAAAAAGTCATGAGATTGAAATCTTTACTCTTAAGCATCTGTTTTTTGATTCTAGCATCATGGGCGATGAGTCAAACAATTAAAGTGGATGGAGAAATCAGGCCAAGAGCTGAGTATAGAAATGGTTATAAGCAATTGCTTCCTACGGATGCAAAAGCAGCATTTGCTATTTCGCAACGTACTCGATTCAATGCATTTTATGGATCGAAATTATTTAAAGCATATGTAAGTATGCAAGATGTGCGTGTATGGGGGGATGTACCACAATTGGATAAAGGATCTTCCAATAGTTTTGGTATTCATCAAGCTTGGGGTGAATACTTTTTTAATGAAAAATTCTCTTTTAAAGTAGGTCGGCAGGAATTGGTTTATGATGATAGCCGTATTCTTGGTAATGTGGGTTGGGCACAGCAAGCCAGAGCTCATGACTTAGCTTTGTTTAAGTATGAGAAAAAAGGATTAAAAATTCATTTAGGTTTAGCTTTTAATCAAATGAGCGAAAGCTTAAGTGGTACAGGCTATTATATTTCTATGAATGGAGATGGATCAGTAAATCCTATGGCTAAGAATTATAAAACCATGCAGTTTTTGTGGTTACACACCAAAATAGGAGAAGCCGGTTTAAGCTTTTTATTCTTAAACAATGGGATGGAATCTGTTAGTTATACAAGAGATCTGTCTGGGCAAGTAACAAATACGGAGTTTGAAACCCTTTACAGCCAAACCATTGGAGCACGCTTTACTCCAACATTAGGACCGGTTAAACTAGCCGCCGCTGCCTATTATCAAATGGGTAAAGTTAAAGCAGATACGAATAGCTTATCTGCCATGTATTTTGCACTATCTGCTAGTTTCAAGGCTTCTGACAAAATGACTATTATTGGAGGTTTTGAATATTTATCCGGAAGAAGTTCCAAAGATGCTTATGAGAATCCAGACCAATTCAAATCTTTTACTCCTTTGTATGGAACCAACCATAAGTTTAATGGACATATGGATTATTTCTATGTGGGTAACCACGGAAATAGTGTTGGTTTAATAGATCTTTATGCAACTTTAAAAATGAAGTTTGGTAAATGGTCAGTTTTTGCTACGCCTCACTATTTTATGGCTGCAGCTGATGTGTATAAACCTAAAACAGTTATTAAATCTGATTTTCCAGAAGACAGTTACGAAACAATGAGTAAGGGTTTAGGTATTGAGATAGATATGGGAGTAGCTTATGTTCCACAAAAGAATATGAAAATTGTTTTGGGTGTATCAGAAATGATAGGAACAGAGTCTTTAGCATATGTGGGTAAGGGTCATTATACTAATACTGATCAATATAATAGTAATGGAACTTGGGCCTATTTAATGTTTGTATTTAAGCCCAATTTTTACACTAGTAAATAAATGATAAATTTTGAAGCTGTAAATTTTTATAGCTTCAAAAGTTTAAAAATTTAATTAGTAAATATAAAATTAAGAATATGTTAAACAAATTGAAAGCAATATTACCTCCAGCAGGATGGCGATTACCAGTAGCTATTTTGGCAGGAGTGCTTTTTGGTTTAGCGGTATATATATTCTATATTTCCAATGCGGTTTCCTATTTGTCGGATGATCCAAAGACTTGTATTAACTGCCATGTGATGAATCATGAATATGCTTCATGGTTTCACAGTTCTCATAGAGAAAATGCCAGTTGTAACGATTGTCATGTGCCTCATGATAATGTCTTTAATACCTATTTCTTTAAAGCTAAAGACGGCTTGCGACATGCTACAGTTTTTACTATGCGACAAGAGCCACAAGTTATTAGAATAAAAGAAGAAGGAGCCGAGGTGGTACAAAATAATTGCATACGTTGTCATAACGATGTGATTACTGACCACCGTATGCTTTCTTCAACCAAAACTTTTGATGATTTTCGAGTTGATGGTCGTCCTTGTTGGACCTGTCATAGAGAAGTACCGCACGGGAGGATGAATAGCCTTTCCGCAGCACCAAATGCACTTATTCCGGAAACCAGGAAACCTATTCCTGACTGGATAAAAAATTTAGTTAAGTAAAACATAAAAAAACAGATATTATGAGTATTGAAAGAAAACCAATTATAAATTGGATGATATTTTTTGCCACTGTAATAGTGGTATTCTTTCTAGGTTTGTTGGCATCGTCCATCACCGAAAGAAGAGCAGAGGAGCCTGCTGCTTGTAAACCTCAGGTTGAAATAACACAATTTGATCCACGAAATGAGGTGTGGGGAAAAAATTATCCCGAAGAGTATGAATCTTGGTTACGCACTGAAGACGGTAGTTTCAATTCAAAGTATAATGGTAGTGCAATGATCGATATGCTTGAAGTAGATCCAAGACTAGTTGTTCTTTGGGCTGGTTATGGTTTTGCAAAAGATTATAATCAAGGACGTGGTCATATGCATGCTGTAGAGGATTTAAGAAATACTTTGAGGACGGGAGGCCCAACAGGACCAAACGAGGGCCCAATGCCAACCACATGCTGGACTTGTAAATCGCCAGATGTTCCAAGAGTAATGAACGAAGGTGGAGTAACTGAATATTATACAGGGAAATGGGCTCGTTTAGGTGCTGAAATTGTAAATCCTATAGGTTGTGGCGATTGTCATAATAGCGAAACCATGGATCTTCAAATCTCTCGTCCTGCTTTAGCAGAAGCCTTTAAACGTCAAGGTAAAAACATAGAAGATGCTACCCATAACGAAATGCGTTCTCTGGTTTGTGCTCAGTGTCACGTTGAGTATTATTTCGACAAGAAAAGACCTGGTAGTGAGGGATCTGGATATCTGACTTTCCCTTGGGACAATGGAACCACAGTAGAAGATATGGAAAAATATTATGATGATAAAAACTTTAAAGATTGGACACATAAATTGAGTAAAGCACCTATGCTTAAAGCACAGCATCCAGGTTGGGAAGTGTATAGTATGGGAATACATGGTGAGCGTGGTGTAAGTTGCGCCGATTGTCATATGCCATATATGAGCGAGGGTGGACGAAAGTTTACCGATCACCATATTCAATCTCCTCTAGATAATATAGAGAATTCTTGTATGGTTTGTCATAAACAAAAAACCGATGACTTATTGAAAAATGTATATGATAATCAAGATAGAATTATTGGCAACCGTGATGAGTTGGAAAAACTTATTGTAAGAATGCATGTAGAAGCTAAGACGGCTTGGGATTTGGGTGCAACTGAAGAGCAGATGAAGGATATTCTAATGGATATTCGTCATGCACAATGGCGTTGGGACTATGCTGCAGCCTCTCATGGTGGTTCTTTCCATGCTCCCGTTGAACTAGGTCGTGTTATTGGCTCTGGTATTAATGTAGCTCAAGAAGGTAGAATTAAACTGGCTAGACTACTAATTAGTTTAGGTCATCCAGAAGAAGTACCTTATCCGGATATTTCTACTAAAGCTAAAGCTCAAGAGTTTATTGGCTATCCAATGGATAAAATGAATCAGGAAAAAGCTGATTTCAAGAAAAATTTGATGCTTAAATGGGATAAGGAAGCTGAAGCCAGAGAAGCAAAAATGAAGACAACTTATACCAATAAGTAAATGTAATTGAAGATATTAACTTGCTATAAAAGCCGTAACAATGTATTTTTTATACTTTGTTACGGCTTGATTTTGTGTTTAAATTTGTGATGATAATTAAAACAATACATGCTTAAAAATAATCAGGAAAAGAATAGGAAGTTGTGGGAGGATAAATGGTCATACCAAGAAGGTTTTGTGATAGCATTTGCTTTGTTGATAGTTGGTTTAGCCATTGAATGGGTCAATGGACTAACTCCTTTGCCTAGTCTTTCTTATCCTACTAATATCATAGTTGGAGCCTTTTATATTTCTACTCTATTTGCTTTTTATTCCTTATTTAGAAAAAGCAGATTGGTGAATTTCATGAAGAGTGTTCCTGCGGCAGTAACTTCGGTTAGTTTTTTTGCAATGAATGCTTTGCTGATGGGTATGTTTTTACAATCAGAAGGAAATGAGGGGATTGTAGGTGTATTGTCACTTCATAATGTAACCAATAGTTGGTATTTTTTATTCTCAAATTTGTTTTTACTCACATCTCTAGGCTTGTTGTTATTAGATAAAATTGTTCATTTTAAGATTAAGGAATTGGGCATATTTATTAGTCATTTAGGTTTATGGTTAGTCATTTTTGCAGGAAGTATGGGTAGCTTTGAAGTGAATCGTCTTGAAATAAATCTTATCGAAGGTGAAATCAATGGCGTGGCTATTAATACAAAAACCAATTCCAGTATAGAAATGCCCTTTGCATTATACCTTAAAGATTTCAGATTAGAAGAATATGCTCCCAAAATAGGTATTGTAGATAATAAAAGCGGAAAATTATTGCACGAACAAGGAAGAAATATTAGAATACTTGGAAGTGATTCTACTTTTTCTATCATAGAATGGCAAATACAAATACTTGAGTATATTGATTTTGCTGGTAAAGCAGGAGATCAGTATTATTTCTATAATGAAGTGGGAAGTTCACCAGCTGCAAAAATACAAGCTTGGTCATCTTATACTGATACTATTATTGGATGGATAAGTTGTGGTAGTTTTAGTATGTCATATCAAAGTTTAAAACTCGATGCAAATCACTCATTGATTATGTTATTCCCAGAGCCTAAAAACTATATCTCTGAGGTAGAATTATATACAAGAGAAGGTAAGCAGGCTGATTTTACTTTAGAGGTTAACAAACCTTATCGTTGGGATGATTGGGAGATTTATCAACTAAGTTATGATGATGAGTTTGG
>JAOZUW010000076.1 GCA_029938465.1 Bacteroidales bacterium
TGAGCGGACCCGATAGCCATCGGGTCGAAGCATAACGTCCTTTAAAAGGACTTTCCAGAGTACCGTCCTTCAACTCCACTCAGGACTATTTCTTTTGTTATCCATATTAAATAATTCGAATTTGATTATCTGATTTTGTCAACAGATTATAAATACAGATTGGGAAGCCTGCATTTCAATAAAAAAAACGGATGAATAGTATTTATTCATCCGTTTTATATAAACTTCATTAAAGGGAACCTCTAAAGCTAAAACTATTCGCAGATTACGCCTTGTGCTTCTTTTGCATTAGCAGGATTACTACCTACCAAGCTCATTACATAACTAGCTATTTGTTCTGTTTGCTTTTGGTTTAACTGATCTTTATATGCTGTCATTCCTTTAGCAGGAACTCCATTTTTAATTATTTTTATAACATCAGTAAAGTCACACCCATTTATCCAAGAGTTATCGGTTACATTAGGGCCAATAGCATTTCCTTCGCCATTCATACCATGGCAAGCAAAACAAGCTTTTTCACTGTATAGTATTTTTCCTGCTTCTAAATCAGCAGCATCAGTAGATGCAGTGGTTGCTGCAGGAGGAGCATCAGCAATTCTTTTAGCCTCAGCTTTTGCTACAATAGCCATTTCCTGTTGAAGTTCCTCTACCTGATTGGGTCCTGCATCGGTCATATGGTAATAAATAAAATAACCCACGGCAAATAGTACAGAAACATAGAATAAATACATCAGCCAGGGTGGTGGTGGATTATCTAATTCCTGAATGCCATCGAAGTCATGATCTTCAATCAATTGTCCTTTGTGATACTTATTATCTTCGCTCATATCTTTAAGTCTTTATTTTTTTACTCTGTTTTATTATCAGAATACGATTTGATATCGGTCTCATCATCAAGCGGCATTTCACTTATGGGTTCATAATATGATTTTTTTGTTGTAAACACGTAGTATAAAACAAATAGAAAGAATCCAAAGAAAAATACAAAAGAAATAGATTGTGTTAATCCAATCCTTTGTATATCGCTTAAATATTGCATGGCTAATCTCATAATGTATTCAATTTTAAAATTGGGGGAACATTGCCCCCCAATATATTTATATTATTTTTGAACTGATATACCGCTACCTACTTTATGCATATATGCAATAAGGGCAATAATCTCAGTATCTGCTTTTGCATCTGGAATAGTAGCAGCTACTTCATCAGCTTGCTTTTCTAAATCAGCTAAAGCCTCTGTAGCAAACCCCTCAGGATATGGTACTCCTAAGAATTGCATCACCTCAATTTTTCGCTCTATTGAACTATTATTGAGTTTTGTATCAAACAACCAAGGGTAAGATGGCATAATAGAACCCGGAGAGGTACTACTTGGATCTAACATATGATTGTAATGCCACGAAGCTGATTTATACATCTTACTATTCATATCTCCTGTACGAGCCAAGTCAGGTCCGGTACGTTTAGAACCCCATTGGAATGGGAAATCATAAACAAACTCACCAACTTTGGAGTAATCCCCATAACGTTCCACTTCCGAACGGAAAGGACGAACTTGCTGTGAATGACAATTATAACAACCTTCTCGCACATATATATCTCTACCTTGTAACTCTAATGGAGAATAAGGTGTTACCGTTTCAATGGTTGGTATATTTGCTTTTATTGCAATCATTGGAATAATTTCTACAGCTCCACCAATAGCAACTGCAATAACAGCCCAAATAGTAAATTGCACCGGCTTTCTTTCTAACCAACTGTGAATAGTTTCACCAGCAACTCGTTTTTCTGATTCTATATGTAGTGGAGGAGCACTTACTTCTTCATCACCAATAAATTCACCAATGGCCATAGTTTTGTATAGGTTATACATCATCATAACAAAGCCTATCAAATATAATAAACCTCCAAAGGCACGGGTAATATACAGTGGAATAAGTTGAGTAACTGTTTCTAAGAAATTAGGATATGCTAACATACCATCGGCATTAAATTCTTTCCACATTAAACTTTGCGTAATTCCAGCCCAATACATTGGTATTGCCCAGAATAACATTCCTATTGTTGCAATCCAGAAGTGTGTATTAGCTAGTTTCTTGCTAAATAATTTCACTCCATATAATCTTGGAACCATCCAGTATAACATACCAAAAGTTAGCAAACCGTTCCATCCCATACCACCAATATGTGTATGAGCAGGTGTCCAGTCAGTAAAGTGACTGATGGCATTTACGTTTTTCAAAGACAATAATGGCCCTTCAAAAGTTGCCATACCATAAGCTGTAACAGCAACTACAAAGAATTTAAGGATGGGGTCTTCTCTAACTTTATCCCATATTCCTCTCAAAGTAAGTAAACCATTTATCATACCACCCCAAGATGGTGCAATCAGCATAATAGAAAATACAACACCTAAAGTTTGTGCCCAATCTGGCAAAGCTTGATATAAAAGGTGGTGAGGCCCAGC
Organism: Bacteroidales bacterium; assembly: GCA_029938465.1. Classification (GTDB taxonomy): domain Bacteria; phylum Bacteroidota; class Bacteroidia; order Bacteroidales; family UBA12170; genus UBA12170. The sequence continues at coordinate 2,468 of JAOZUW010000076.1, forward strand.
CCACATATAAAGGAATATAAGCGACCAGAAGTGAACTATAGAAAGCTTATATGAGTAAACTGGGCGATTTGCCGCCTTTGGCAAGAAATAGTACATCAATCCTAAGAAAGGAGTAGTTAAGAAAAATGCAACCGCATTATGTCCATACCACCATTGTACTACAGCATCTTGAACACCGGCATATACAGGATATGATTTCATAAATGAAACTGGAATCTCAATAGAGTTAATCACATGAAGCAATGCAATAGCAGTCCAAGTAGCTACATAAAACCAGATAGCTACATAAATATGCTTTACTCTTCGTTTAATCATGGTTCCAGTAACATTAATACCGAAAGCAACCCAAACTACAGCAATAGCTATATCGATAGGCCATTCTAATTCAGCATATTCTTTACTTAGGGAGAAACCTAATGGTAAAGTGATAGCTGCAGCTACAATAATAAGTTGCCATCCCCAAAAGTGAAAACGACCCAAAAAGTCACTATACATTCGCGCTTTAAGCAATCTTTGCATGGAGTAATAAACTCCGGTAAAGATAGCGTTACCCACAAACGCAAATATAACTGCATTGGTATGAAGCGGACGTATTCGACCAAAGGTCAGAAAAGACAGCTTAAAATTCATTTCGGGAAATGGTAATTGTAATGCAATAAGCAAACCTACAATTAATGCAACAACCCCCCAGATAATAGTAGCGTTAATAAAACACCGTACTATTTTGTTGTCATAGGCAAAATTTTGATTTTCCATAGTCAATCATTTGAATTAGTAATTGATTTAGTATTATTTGATTTTGATTTTTCTGTTGGATTAGTAGTTTTTGGCTTTTCTGTAGGCATATCATCAAAGAGCATGCGAACCGATGGTGTGTAGGAATCATCGAACTGTCCTGTTTTTACAGACCATATAAAAGCAGCAAGAAACAAGCTTGATACAAGCGCACTAACTACAATTAAAACAAACAATATAGTCATAAACAATCAGGTATTTTAATTCTGAATTACAAACATATAAATAATTTGTTAAAAGTAAGTATTTTTCCTAAATTAATCAAGTTATTTCTAATCCAACAAACAAAGACTCAGGAAGATTTATCTGAGATATAGGCCATAACAGTGGTAGCAATACTTACAAAAAGAACTACAGAAACAGAGCTTATAGGCATTAAAATAGCGGCTACAATCGGAGTTAACAACCCACTCACTGCAAATCCAAGACCAATAATATTATATATTAAAGAAATAAGGAAACTTATTTTTACAATATTCACACTGGATTTTGAGAATTTTAAGTATTTATATAAATTATGAAACCTATTGGATTCTAAAATCCCATCACAAGCAGGAGAAAAATTATAAATATCATCAGCAATGGTAATTCCTGTATCACTTTGAGCTAAGCCACCAGCATCATTTAATCCATCACCAATCATTAATACATTCTTCCCCTCATCTTGTAAAGAGCGAATATATTGTAGTTTATCATCAGGATTTTGGTTAAAGTGCACATTCTCTTTATGATGAAACCATTTCAATAATCGTTCACGCTCCCCATCATTATCACCCGAAACTAAATGTACAGCGTATTTTTTTTGTAATCTATTAATGAGACCCTCTATTCCTTCTCTATATCTGTTTTCAAAACTAAAATAGCCTAAATAAACCCCATCAATAGAGATATATACTTTGGATGCTCCTGCCCTATCCTGAGCTTCAGGAATATTGATATAAGTAGCAGATCCCAATCGAATCTGATGACCATCTATACTTGCCTGAACTCCTTTGCCTGCAATTTCTTTAAAATTCTGAAGCTGGTAGGAATCCATATTTGCCAAATGCTGACTTAATGTAACACTAAGGGGATGAGTAGACTGCCGAGCTAAACTTTTTACAAACGAAAGCTGATCATTGCTTAGTTCTTCTTTTCCTCCAAAAGAAACATTCACGGCATTGCTTTGTGTTAGGGTTCCTGTTTTATCAAAAACTATGGTATTGATCTTAGAAAGATTTTCAATGACCTGTGTGTTTTTTATATAAAAACCACGTTTACCAAATATGCGCATACTATTTCCATAAGAAAAAGGAATGGATAAAGCCAAAGCACATGGACATGCGACTATAAGAACAGCAGTAAAAATAGATATAGCACGAGGAGCATCTATAAAAAACCAAGTAAGCATGGTAAGTGTAGCTATTGACAAAATAACAATCGTAAACCATTTACTGATGCGATCTACAAAATTATTAAGCGTTTCTTTAGCTTCTATTCCTCCTTCGCTTTGATTCCACAGTTTTGTCAAACTGCTTTGATCTATTGTTTTATTCACTATTAACTCTATTGCCTCCCCCATTTGTTTACCTCCGGCATAAATAGGTTCATTTATAAGTTTTTGAACAGGATTTGATTCTCCGGTAACAAAGCTATAATCAATATTAGCTACTCCTTTCACTAGAACGGCATCAACAGGAATAAGCTCATGATGGCGGACTAGAATCCTATCATCTTTCTTTAAATTTTTAATCTGAATTATTTCTTCAACACCATTAACAATTTTTGTTATAGCTATGGGAAAATAAGATTTGTAATCTCTATCAAATGCTAAAGCTTGATAGGTTTTATTTTGATACCATTTACCAATAAGCAAGAAGAAAATAAATCCTGTGAAGGAATCCATATAACCGGAACCTGTATTGGATAATATTTCATAAACTGATTGGCTAAATAAGGCAATTATACCAACAGATATGGGTAAATCGGTATTTGCAACACCATGTTGCAAGTTTTTAAATGCTGATAACAAATAGTCACGTGCGCTATATATTAATACAGGAATGGCAAGGAGAAGGTTTAAAAAATTGAAAAAACGTTGGAGTGCTGGCTCTATTCCTTGTTCCCCGGCAAAATACTCGGGCAAACTCCACATCATGATATTTCCAAAAGCAAAACCTGCCACGCCTAATTTAAACAACAACTGACGACTTTCTTTCTTTTTAGATTTTTCGTCCATGTTATCAAGAGTAATCAATGGTGTATAATGTATACTTGCCAAAAGCTCTACCAATTGCCTTAATGATATCTCTTTTTCTTTAAAAGTAACACTCACTTCTTTTTTAATAAACTGAACCATTGAATGGCTAATACCGGGATGCAATGTGTTTAGATGTTCTAACAACCAAATGCAAGAACTACAATGAATAGCAGGAATATATAATGTAATTTTTGAGAAATCTCCATCTTTAAACTCAAATAGTTTTTCTTTTATCTCTTCATTATCAAGATAGGCAAATTTATTCCCAAACTCATGTTCATCTACTCGCACACCAGGATTCTTATCCATTTCGTAATAGGTGTACATCTTTTTTTCGTTAAGTAATTGATAAACGACTTTACAACCATTACAACAAAATGGCTTTTCGTCCCAGATAATGGGATACTTCCCACAATCTTCGCCACAATGAATACATTTTTGGTTTTTCTTTGCCATTGGGATAAATCAGTGATTAGATAGTTTAACGCTTATAAAATAGTTTAACAAGCACAATCGAAAAAGCGAACATGCTGATATTCAACATATTCGCTTTATATTTTATAATTTTTCTATTTAATTACATTTGTCGCCTTCAGCAGCTTTTGCATTTGCAGGTTTACTACCTTTTAAAGTTTGCACAAAAGCAGTTACTTGTTTCACTTCTTCTGCTGTCATTTGAGCATCATAAGCAACCATTGCTGTTCCTGCAATTCCTTTACTTACTACTTTCGCTATAGCATCTGAGCTACAACCATGTATAGCAAAATCATCAGTTAGGTTTGGTCCTAAGGCATTTCCTTCGCCATTCATACCGTGACATGCAAAACAAGCCTTTGCTTGATATAAAGCTTTTCCTAATTCAATATCATCACCAACTGGCAATACTGATAGTTCAGGAGCAAAACTTGCTTGCGATTGCATTTGAACAGTACTTTGCTCATTTGAATTCACAAAAGAAACTACAGCTGTAACAATTAATGCAGAAAATAATAATCGTACTATAGAAGACATTCTGTTGTCTTTTTGACCGTTAAATAATGTACTCATAATATGTTTTTTATTGTTTGTTTTATATAGAACTTATTTAGAATCTAAATTCCGAATTGCAAATATATCATTTTCATTAAAAATGACAAGGATATTATTCTTATGTTTCAATAGAACACCATACTTTTAATACTTTTCAAGCATATTTATCATTTTGATTATTGTATTATTATTGATTTATTGAATAAAAGAAGCAATAATGTTACTATTTTTGTACAGTTTTAAAAAATTCAACGACTAATACCTTAAAACAATCATTATGAAAGCAATTTTTACTGTATTATTAGCTATCGTGAGCTTTTCTCTTTCGGCTCAAAATTTTACTTTTGAACCTACTTCCTTAGAAAAAACCATTGTTATTGACGATGATTCTGATTTACTAATTGATATTATAAGAAATGAAGAGGTAGATACTTTACGACTTTCGTACGAATTAATCACTAACAATATACCAGAAGAATGGTACACAGCTTATTGTGATAACCATGGATGTTATAGCACATTACCCGAAAGTGGTAGTATGTCGCCCATGTACGAAGATATGATTGGCTTTGTAAAACTAATTATTAACCCTAACAGTGTAGAAGGAAATGGCATAGTACAATATTATATTTACGAGGATAATGATTATGAAAATGGACAAACTATGACCTTTATTATTCATACTCCAAATACTGTGGGTATAGATAATATTATTGATTTAAGTTTTAACTTTTATCCCAACCCTGTTATAAATACCTTAACTATTGATACCGAAGAAACAACCTTAGAGATTAGTATTTATAATCTTTTTGGTCATCAAATATTAAGTTTGCATCCACAGCAGAATTCTAATATTCAAATTAATGCACAGCTATGGCCTACTGGCATTTATTTTCTAGAGTTAAAAAGTTTAAATGGAGTTAAAACCACCCGAAAATTCGTGAAGAAATAAAGGAGAAATAGTTGTTTATTAATCAAACAATATCCAGTTTACCCCAAACTTAAAGGATGCATCTTGCATAGGATAATCAGGACTGGCGTAATAATTATAGCCCATTAATCCAGCATTAAAATGATCGTATCGTACAAATAAACGAGCTTTGCCTAGTTTTATGTTGGCATACACATCGGCAATTAAAAAATCACCAATTTCTTGATCATTCTGCAAATGAAATGCTCTAACAGCTGGCATATATTTATCTGCCATATATTTAGTAAAATAGTAAAACTCAACACCTATCTCTAAATCTAATGCATTCTCGAAAAAGAAATTATGATAATAGAATTTTGCTTTCCCTGTTATCTCTGGCACTCTAATAATACTAGGATGTGATATACTTTGATAAGTAAGTACTAGATCTGACCCCCAATGCTTTAACACAAAGTTTTTCTCAAGCTTCACCATTAAATGCTGAATGTTATTATGGGTTTGCTCAGGCACAATGACTTCATTAAAAAACACATAATGAGTAATATTTCTAATGTGGGCAAATAACTTCAAGTTTTTTCTTTCAAACTTAAAATACAAAAGTTGAATATCAACCTTATCAAAATCATTATCCCAAGTAAATCGGGAAGTAGAATAATTCTGGAATATCCAATCAGCAGAACGATGATTTAACCTAAAGCCTCCCGTCAGAACATTAGATTTCAATTTAAAAAACAACTTTGCATCAAATTTAAAATCATTATTCAAATAATCACCAATATAATATTCAACATCAGAAAGAAGCGATAAATTATTAGATATATTGATGAAAACACCTCCTATTACCGCAAAATGCTGAAAATATCGCTTAGCAGAATCTTGCTCATATTCTATATATTCATGACGACCACCTGCAAAATAATTTAAAAATTTTGGATTATTAGGCTTATCTTTATAATCAGTATTAGAGTATATTATTTCATTTTCATACTTGCGCAAACCAATAGAATCAAAGAATATAGTACTATCAGGAGTAGCATAATATGGAATACCTTCGTATATTTTCGAATTCTGTTCTTGATCAGTATATCTATAGTTCTGTCTCTCATAATTGAAATAATGGAGAATCCGTCCAAGATGAGAAACTGGATCAAAATAGGGTTTCTTAAAATGAGTAACCGAATAGCCTTCATGTTCAATAATATTAGTATCTGGTATTTTTGAAAAATCAGGTTCGGCTTTTGAGAGATAATACTGTTGCTTTAGAGCCAAACCAGAAATACGGATAAGGTTTTCTCCGGTTTCCAGGTTGGTTGTAAACACTTTTCTATTGGTTTCACGATTTTCTTCAAAGTCGCTTATATTTAGCAGCCCTCCATTTTCGCTTAAAGTTTGCTTATTGTGATAGTATTGAGTATTAATGGAATAACGTTTATTCTTTACCCTATAACTTAAACCTCCCTGAAAACTCTTCACATCGGTATTCTGATGATTGTATGCTCCTACCTGATTATATAACTGGAATTTAAAACTAGCTCCTAACTGTTCATTTAAGAATTTTTGAGAATGGGCTAAATTTAATATGTTTTCTTTTTCACCTCCCATAACATATAGCAAACGAGTGTAGGGTGAACGATTATCATAAATCCTAATATCCCTAGGTCTCCACAGGTAAGCATTATAAGCATTAATACCTGAATGAAAGCCCGTTTCTTCTAAAGGTGAAAATAATTGATTGTTTTGTGCAGAACCTACTACACCTAAATCATTATAAAATACATTTATCTGATCAACCGGGGTGTAGTGCCCAGACTTATGATTAAGCGTATCTATATATTTCAAAACAGTATAATTTATACTATCATCAAAAAATGAATGATAATATACATCATTACTGTCTTTTCTCATAAGATATTCCAATACACCACTTTTTTTAACTAATGTACTATCATTTTGTAACTGAAGCAGTGTATCAGAATTAGAGAGAATAGAATCTGTCTGGGTTTTAAATAAGTCTGCTGAATGTTGAGAATAAGTTTCCACAGCATAAATGCTCCATAAAAAAAGGATTAAAAATATTTTTAAGGGCATTTTCTTCATACATTCATTTATTTTACGCGTACAAAAATAAACAATCTGACCTATTTATTGCTCATATCTCAAGAAAAATAATCATCTTGGCAATTATCAGAAGTTCATTGATTACTAACTGCTTTTATCCTCCAAAATCATGATACGCAGCATATTTAAGGCTGCTAAGCTGGCTCTTTCTATATTTCGACCTCTATGTTCACCAAATTGATGAAGTATTGCAATAGAATTATAAGGTCCGGCAACTGCTAACCAGGTATAGCCTACCGGTTTCTCAGAAGTCCCTCCATCAGGACCAGCAATACCGCTACTAGCCACAGCATAATCTACTTTTAAAGCTTTTCTGGCACCTTTTGCCATTTGCAAAACTACTTGTTCGCTAACTGCACCATACTGCTCTAAATCGGAGGATTTTACAGCTAAATAATGGTTTTTAGCTTCATTAGAATAACTGACAATACTAGCTTGAAAATAAGCAGAAGAACCAGCTACAGAAGTTATTTTATGCGCAATTTTTCCTCCTGTACAGCTTTCAGCAGTAGCCATTGTTAATGAATTTCTCATTAATAAGTTACCTAAAACTTGCTCTAAAGCATCTTCATTATACCCATATACTACATTTTTCCCTAATACCTCAATGATCTGATTGGCTGTTATTTGCAACTCTTTTTCCAGTTTTTGTTTCTCAACTCCACGAATTGACAATCGCAAACGTACAATACCTGGCCGAGGTAAATAAGCCAATTTCATGTCTTTGGGAAGCTTAGTTTCAATTTCTTCAATCTTCTGAGCTAAAAACGACTCCCCCAAGCCTGTTGTCATTAATGTAAGTTCTGCATATTCCTGAGGTTGAAATTTCGAAATTAGCCTGGGCAAAATTTCATTCTCCATCATAGTTTTCATTTCAAAGGGAACTCCAGGCATGGCAATTACGATCGTATTTTTTTGTTCAAACCACATTCCATAAGCAGTACCATTTCTATTGGGTATAGCTTTTGCTTTGGTAGGTAGATAGGCTTGTTTTTTATTAAGCTCACTAACTTGAAAACCTCGAGCTTTAAATAATTCTTGAATATGCACAAAAGCTTCCTTATGGAAATACATTTCTGATTGAAAATATTTGCTTAAAACTTTTTTTGTAATATCATCTTTTGTTGGTCCTAGCCCCCCACTCATCAATACAACATCTATTTTACCAATGGATTCTTCTAATGCCATTTCAATTTCTTCCTCATTATCAGAAATTGCAATAATTTTCCTCACATCAAAACCAGCATTACTTAACATGCTACCCATCCACGAAGCATTGGTATTCACTACCTGTCCTATAAGTAATTCATCTCCTATATTAATTATCTCTACACTAACTGTCATAAAATTGCTACCTTTGAAATCTTTTTCTGCAAAAATAAGATTTGCACTGAAACAAACGATATAATTATTAGAATATGACAAATCCAATAGGTGAATCAGAATTGATTCTAAACAAAGATGGTAGTATTTACCATTTACATTTACATCCTGAAAATATTGCTAATGATATTATTTTAGTAGGCGATCCTGGACGTGTAGAGCTCATCTCTTCTCAATTTGATCTTGTAGAATTTACCCAAAAGAATAGAGAAATACATACTCATACCGGATATATTGGCACTAAAAGAATAACTGTAATGAGCACAGGAATGGGAACCGATAATTTGGATATTGTTATTAATGAGTTAGATGCCATTTGTAATATCGATTTAGATACCAGAATTCCTAAAGAGCAACATAAATCTCTAAATTTATACCGCTTAGGAACTTCAGGAGCCCTACAAGCAGAAATTCCTGTTGATTCTTTTATAGCCTCATCCCATGGCATAGGATTAGATGGAATGTTATGGTATTACAAACAAACGAAGGATATTATAGATGAAAAAATGACTGCTGCATTTTTAAAAGATACAAACTGGCCACAAGATTTGCCAAAAGCATATATTATTGAAGGATCAAATGATTTATTAAATACTGTTGGTAAAGAATATACCAAAGGAATTACCGCAACTTCTCCTGGTTTTTTTGGTCCACAAGGACGTGTTTTAAGAATGCCTTTGGCTTATCCTGATCTAAATCAACGAATTAGTAATTTTAATTTTAATGCTAATAAGATTACAAACTTTGAAATGGAAACTTCTGCTCTATATGGTTTAAGCAAAGCTCTTGGTCATAAAGCTATGACTGTTTGTGCTATTATTGCTAACAGAGAACGTGAAGAATACTCAAAAGATTATCGTCCTACTGTGAAAAAACTTATTGAAAGTTTACTGAAAAATATTATAGAACAATAACAGAAAACTTCTCAGTGGATATCATCATAAAAGTAAAACGGTTTGTAATTCAAGTTTCCTTCTTCTTGTTATTTCTCTGGAGCCCTTATGTTTCAGCACAAATAACATTATTAGAGAAGCCCCCTTTTCATTCAGGTGAAATAATTAAATATGCCGCCTTTTACCAATGGGGTTTAATAGAAATTAATGCCGGTGATGTTCAGTTTTTGGTAGATTCCATTTCAAAAGATGGCCTATCTACCTATCATTTTACAGGAATTGGTATTTCTAAATCTAAATACGATTGGATATATCAGGTTCGTGATACTTTCCAAAGTATTGTTAATGCCAATACTTTCCAACCCATTTTTTACGAGCGACACACATCAGAAGGGAATTACACAGTACACAATCGAAGTTTATTTCAAAAGGAAAGTGGAAAAATTGTACTATATCTCGAAAACAGTGAAGAAGGGTTCAGTATGAAACATTTAGCTTGGCAAGATCATTTATTAGATTTGCAAACTGCTGTATATTATGCCCGAATGCTTGATCCTACTAATGCACATATTCACGAAGAATATACTTTCCATATTATCATAGATGGTGAACCTTTTGATATTACTATTACATATGAGGGCAAAGAGAATATCAAATTATCGAAAGGCAAAAACTACTCTTGTCATCGTATTAGCACTGAAGTAATTGAAGGAACCATATTTAGTAGCCATCAAAGAATAACTATATGGGTGAGTGACGATGGAAGACAACTACCCATTAAAGTAGAAGCTCCTATTATTGTTGGTAAAATAAAAGCCGAGTTAATTGAATAATAATTACAGAAAGCATTAACTCTAAATAGAGCCTTAACTACAATTTAAAGATGAAGTCATTTTAATTAATAGCATTTCTCCTATTTCACCATCACCAAGCCATCAAATTCATTTGGAAATGAGCCAATAGTATCGTAGGTGCTGCTTTCTTCAATACCGCTTGTAACACATAAATATTTGCTCTCACTACCATTTAAAGTAAAGAATATTCTTTTTCCGTCTTTTGAGAACATACAATTATAGGGTGAACCACTCATGTTGCATACGACAAATTCTCTGTCATTTACAAAATCTTTATTCCAGATATTTCCAGCGGTAGATCCAACAGTAGCTCCATTTAAACCCCAGCTATTTTCCTTAACATTAACCAAATTATCAATACCAGAGGGATAACTGGTAGTATTAGTTTCAAGATTTAAAATCTTATACGCATTACTATTTGTATATATAATATATTTACGATCAGAAGTCATAGCTATTATCGATACATTATCATCTTCAGAATCTCCTAGACGATAATAGGTATCTATTTCAAAATCATATTTGAATAGGATATTATAATCCCAATGGATACCACCACCTTCGGTGCCATAAGCTTCTATATGACCATAGGCAAAACGCCCGTCAGCAGAAGCAAACAGATTACGATTAAACTGAGCCATGTCTGTATCATCTCCCATCTCAGGTTGTGAAAAGGCAAAATTATTTGGATTAATAGCTACTTGGGCTGTATTTTCCGAAGGATCAAGTCTTAGAAGGAAAGCACGATATTCATCACCATAATTTTTATCATTAGTTGCCGAAGAATAAATAATAATACCATTATCGGCTACATCAGCTGTAGATGCTTGAAAATATGCATAATCACTATCTTCACTTGGTTGAACAAGAGGAAACTCATAATACGAATCAGCATTCATGTCAAAATAGATTCCTTGATAGTCAAAATCTCGCCAATGCAAACCTAATGCCACCATATTATTATTGATATCGCAGTCGTTAATGATACTATTATCTGGGTACACATTTAAAATGGGAGTATAGGATATCTCACCATTACTAACACTGAGTTGCACCACTAATTTTTGATCTCCCAGTATATTCTCAGAACCTGGTTTATAATAAGTCAAAAAATCTACATTTATCGATGATTCAGGAGGGATATTTGGATCTTCTTCCGGTGTAGTATCTGTTTTTTTACAACTAATAATTGCAAATCCAATAAATAAAAAGGCCAAAACTGTAATAACATAAGGTTTCATAATGCAAATATTTATTTAAAATGATCAAATATCTTTGAAATACAAAGGTAATTTTTTTCAATCATTATTGGCGTTTTAGTAAGAATTAAGAGTAATCTTTTTTAAAATATAAATGTACTGGTTAAGTATTCTGTGTTACTACAAACAAAAAAAGAGAGTATTCAAACGAATGAATACTCTCTGTATAAAGGAGTGGCGACGACTTACTCTTCCATCCACCAGCTGGCGGACACACGTACCATCAGCGCTAGTGAGCTTATCCGCCAGCTGGCGGATCAGAAAGGGAAGACATAAGATTTATATTGAATTTGATAGATTTTTAGGGTATAGCCTTATCCCATTTTCTAAAATCAAGTATACAGTCCTATTAAAGTAGACTTAACTAAAGGACATAAAAAAAGCTCATTCAATTTCTTGAACGAGCTTTTTTAATATAAAGTAGTGGCGACGACTTAC
>JAOZUW010000189.1 GCA_029938465.1 Bacteroidales bacterium
ATAATAATCAGATTGATTTTGTACAGAATTTAGGAGATATTATTAATGGACAAAGAGTGAGCTATGACTCTATCATACCCATCTACAAAAATCTTAATCCCGAAATAGAAAACTATCACTTGCTTGGTAACCATGATTTTTCAATAGATTCTGTCCAGATGCCCAATTTGTTGGAAATATTATCCATGCCCGATTTTTATTATTCTTATGTTAAAAAAAACTGGCGTTTTATAGTTTTAGATGCCACGGACGTTTCTTATTATGCTAATGCATTTCAACAGCGAACTATTGAAGAAATAGATGCTTATTATAGGCTTGCCGAAGGTAAAGAAAACCATCATCCCTGGAATAGTGGTATAGGAAAAAAACAGCAAGACTGGATGGTGGCAGAGTTAGAAGAAGCGCAATCTCTGAATCAAAAAGTCATTCTCTTTTCGCATATGCCATTGAGACCCGAGCACATGACAAATTTGTGGAATTATGAGGAGATAGCTAAAATTATTGAGGGCTTTCCTAATGTAGTAGCTTTTATTAATGGACACAATCATGAAGGGGGTCATGTTTTTCATAATGGGATTCACTATATCACAATATTTGGTATGCTAGATACAGAGATTAGCTCCTATGGAATTCTTGATATATATCAGGACAGCTTAGTTATAAAGGGATATGGAAATCAAAAGAGTTTGAGTTTAATAATACATTCATCTGATAAATAAAATACATTTGATATATGAATAAAAAAAAACCATCTAGTAGAAGAAAATTCTTCAAAAGTGCTCTTACAGCAGGGGTAGGATTAACTATTCTTCCACGCCATGTATTGGGAGGAAATGGATATATAGCTCCATCAGATCAATTAACCAAAGCCATTATTGGAATGGGAGGAATGGGACGGGGACATATTCCCTATGAAGGAACACGAGTTGTGGCTATTTGTGATGTAGATAAATTGCATTTAGAAAAAGCACAAAAGCTGATTGACTATAAAGTGAAGCAATATAACGATTTTAGGGAGGTTTGTCGATTGCCAGAAGTAGATATTATACACATTGCCACTCCACCGCATTGGCATGGTATTATGGCTATTGAAGCCGCAAAAGCTGGGAAAGATATTTGGTGCGAAAAACCTATGACTCGTACTATTGGCGAAGGAAAAAAAGTAGTGGAAGCGGTAAATGCACATGGAAGAATGTTTAGACTAAACACCTGGTTTCGTTTTAAAGATACATTTTATGGTTTAGGTACCGATGTAAAACCATTAAAAAAAGTAATTGATAGTGGTATTTTGGGTTGGCCACTCAAGTTTACAGTTAGTGGAATTACGGGCTACAATTGGAAATTCTATTGGAGCGGAAAACATAACTTAAGCCCACAAGAAGTTCCAAAAAATTTGGATTATGATAGGTGGTTAGGCCCTGCACCATATAAACCTTATCATCCTCACCGTGTTCATGCAAATTTTCGTGGTTATTGGGATTATGACGGTGGTGGCCTTGGTGATATGGGACAACATTATTTAGATCCTGTTCAGTATATGCTTGGAAAAGATGATACCAGTCCGGTACGAATAGAAGTAGATGCACCCCAGCAACATTATGATGCTGTAGGCTCATGGAGGCGCATAGAATATACTTATGCTGATGGGTGTCAAATTATTCTGGATGGAGAAAACAAAGATAAAGACGCCGCTTATATTGAAGGGCCAAATGGAAAAATATATCAAGGTTTTCAATCGGATATTCCAAATTTGCAAAGCTTTATAGAAACCTTACCAGAACCAGAACCGCAAATAGCTATCTTTAATGAATCCGTAAAAACTCGTAAAAAGTTTGCATTAAACGAAATGAACGGTTTCCGCTCTTCAACTTTAGTAAATCTTGGAATTATTGCCGTTCGTTTAGGACGATCTCTAAAATTTGATCCTGATAAATTGGAATTCATTGATGATGAAGGAGCAAACAGTTTGATAAATCAGCCTATGCGTGCACCTTGGATCATATAGTTACGAGGTGTTTCTGTTCCATTAATGAAAAACATACAATAAGCAAAAGAAAATAAAAATTCACAAAATGAATAAATCAATTGTAATCATTTTTCTTTCAATAATAAGTATTGGAAGTTTTGCACAGGATAACCGCACCTTAGATACCAAAGTTGCAGATATTTTGGCTCAAATGCCAACAAAAGATCTGGCGCATCGCGATAAAGTGATGAATGAGATTATTGAACTCGGACCAAGGGGTTTTATGAAGCTAAGCGATTTGTTAACACCTCCAGGTGTTGGTGATGATACTCAGGTGCGTTTTGCAATAAATAGCCTTGCTCGTTATGCAAGCCAATTTGGAAAAGATGAAGAGAGAGCTTTTACTGAAGAAAATATTTTAATTGCCTTAAAAAAGCAGAAAAACACAGAAATTAAAACCTTTTTATTAAATCAATTGAACCTAGTGGGAAGCAAAAAAACCATTCCCGAAATTTCAGGATATCTTAGCGATGAAAAACTTTGTGAACCCACAACACAAACTCTTTTAGCACTGAATGAAAAAAGTGCTGCTAAAGTGTTTCTTGATGCATTACCACCCGCTAAAGGAAAATCAAAAGTAACCATAGTACAGGCCCTGGGTGAATTAGAATGTATTCATTCTGTCGGAAAAATCACACCACTTTTAAATTCAAATGAACAGTACTTGCAAAAAGCAGCTTTGGAGGCTTTGGCAAATATTGCATCGCCAGAATCATTTACAGTATTATTAAATGCGGCAAAGGAGGCGGGTTTTTACTATGAATCAACAAATGCTACAGAGGCGTTTTTAAACTATACCAATCGCTTGGGAGAAGAAGATGAAATAGATTTAATGAAAAAAGCCTGCAATGAAATTTTCAAAGAAAATACAACAGAAGATTTACTACATAATTATTCGAAAGGTTTATATATTTATTCTGAACACCTTGGTTCTCAAGTCACTCCACTTCTTTTAGACGCCATAGATAATAACAATAAGGCATTTCGCTATTCTGTATTAAATATTGCGGAAAATACTGGTGATATTTCTGATACCCGAAAATGGATTGAAAAAGCGGAAGGCCTTAGACCAGAAATAAAAGCTGAGGTGATTTCAATGCTAGGCAGGCGTGGCGATCAATTTGCTGTTGATTATGTTGAGCAAAGTTTAAACTCTTCTTCTCGTTTAGTTCGAGAAGAATCTATTGTTGCTTTGGTAAAACTGAAAGGAACAGGTGCTACACAAATTCTAGTTTCACATCTTGCACAGGGGAAGGATATAGAAGCTACCAAAGAGGCTCTTAATAGATTACTCGATCAGGAACATTTAGATCTCATTGCTGCTCAGCTGGATCAATCAAATGGTAAAACCAAAGCCGCGTTTATTGACATTATTGCTGCTAAAACAGCAAGCAAATATTCCGATAAAATAATGACAACCACCAGATCTTCTGATGTTTACGAAAAGGAAGCAGCTTTTAAGGCACTAAAAAGAGTTTCTACAAAAAAAAATCTGGATGAATTGATTATGCTTTTACTTTCTGTTCAAGATTCAAACGAAATACAACAACTTCAAATGGCCATTGTTGTTGTTGCAAATGGGGTAAAAGAAGAGCAAGAAGAAGGAGGGAAATTATTTACAGCGCTAAAAAACACAAACCATAAAGACAGAATTATTACTATTCTTCCACAAATTGGGGGAGGGGTAGCCCTGGAAAAAGCAAGCCAATATTTTAATTTATCTAGTGGAAAAACTAAGGAAGCAGCTTTTGTAGCTTTAACAAACTGGGAAGATTATACGGCTTCCAAATCGCTATATGAGATTTGCAAAACTTCCAAAAGCGATTATAAGCAAAAAGCTTTTGAGAATTTTGTGAGAATGGTAGATCGTGTAAAGTTACCTGATGACCAGAAGCTATTACAATATCGCAAAATAATGCCTTATGCAAGCTCCGTTGAAGACAAAATAAAGGTGATTATTTCCATAGGAAACCTAAAAACATTTTTATCTCTTATTTACTTAGAACCTTTTTTAGAAGTTAAGAAATTACAGCAAGCAGCCTCTCGTTCTATTATGAGCATCGCTTTGCCAAATAATAATATAAAGGGTTTCTCGGGTGATATTGTTCGAGCATTATTAGAAAAATCAGAGGTTGTAATGGTAGGCGATA
>JAOZUW010000190.1 GCA_029938465.1 Bacteroidales bacterium
TATCGCCTACCATTACAACCTCTGATTTTTCTAATAATGCTCGAACAATATCACCTGAGAAACCCTTTTTATTATTATTTGATATAGCGATGCTCATAATAGATCGAGAGGCTGCTTGCTGTAATTTCTTAACTTCTAAAAACGGTTCTAAGTAAATAAGAGATAAAAATGTTTTTAGGTTTCCTATGGAAACAATCACCTTTATTTTGTCTTCAACGGAACTTGCATAAGGCATTATTTTGCGATATTGTAATAGCTTCTGGTCGTCAGGTAACTTTGCACGGTCTACCATTCTCACAAAATTCTCAAAAGCTTTTTGCTTATAATCGCTTTTGGAAGTTTTGCAAATCTCATATAGCGATTTGGAAGCCGTATAATCTTCCCAGTTTGTTAAAGCTACAAAAGCTGCTTCCTTAGTTTTTCCACTAGATAAATTAAAATATTGGCTTGCTTTTTCCAGGGCTACCCCTCCCCCAATTTGTGGAAGAATAGTAATAATTCTGTCTTTATGGTTTGTGTTTTTTAGCGCTGTAAATAATTTCCCTCCTTCTTCTTGCTCTTCTTTTACCCCATTTGCAACAACAACAATGGCCATTTGAAGTTGTTGTATTTCGTTTGAATCTTGAACAGAAAGTAAAAGCATAATCAATTCATCCAGATTTTTTTTTGTAGAAACTCTTTTTAGTGCCTTAAAAGCTGCTTCCTTTTCGTAAACATCAGAAGATCTGGTGGTTGTCATTATTTTATCGGAATATTTGCTTGCTGTTTTAGCAGCAATAATGTCAATAAACGCGGCTTTGGTTTTACCATTTGATTGATCCAGCTGAGCAGCAATGAGATCTAAATGTTCCTGATCGAGTAATCTATTAAGAGCCTCTTTGGTAGCTTCTATATCCTTCCCCTGTGCAAGATGTGAAACTAGAATTTGTGTAGCACCTGTTCCTTTCAGTTTTACCAAAGCAACAATAGATTCTTCTCGAACTAAACGAGAAGAAGAGTTTAAACTTTGCTCAACATAATCAACAGCAAATTGATCGCCACGCCTGCCTAGCATTGAAATCACCTCAGCTTTTATTTCTGGTCTAAGGCCTTCCGCTTTTTCAATCCATTTTCGGGTATCAGAAATATCACCAGTATTTTCCGCAATATTTAATACAGAATAGCGAAATGCCTTATTGTTATTATCTATGGCGTCTAAAAGAAGTGGAGTGACTTGAGAACCAAGGTGTTCAGAATAAATATATAAACCTTTCGAATAATTATGTAGTAAATCTTCTGTTGTATTTTCTTTGAAAATTTCATTGCAGGCTTTTTTCATTAAATCTATTTCATCTTCTTCTCCCAAGCGATTGGTATAGTTTAAAAACGCCTCTGTAGCATTTGTTGATTCATAGTAAAAACCCGCCTCCTTTGCCGCATTTAATAATACTGTAAATGATTCTGGCGATGCAATATTTGCCAAAGCCTCCAAAGCTGCTTTTTGCAAGTACTGTTCATTTGAATTTAAAAGTGGTGTGATTTTTCCGACAGAATGAATACATTCTAATTCACCCAGGGCCTGTACTATGGTTACTTTTGATTTTCCTTTAGCGGGTGGTAATGCATCAAGAAACACTTTAGCAGCACTTTTTTCATTCAGTGCTAAAAGAGTTTGTGTTGTGGGTTCACAAAGTTTTTCATCGCTAAGATATCCTGAAATTTCGGGAATGGTTTTTTTGCTTCCCACTAGGTTCAATTGATTTAATAAAAAGGTTTTAATTTCTGTGTTTTTCTGCTTTTTTAAGGCAATTAAAATATTTTCTTCAGTAAAAGCTCTCTCTTCATCTTTTCCAAATTGGCTTGCATAACGAGCAAGGCTATTTATTGCAAAACGCACCTGAGTATCATCACCAACACCTGGAGGTGTTAACAAATCGCTTAGCTTCATAAAACCCCTTGGTCCGAGTTCAATAATCTCATTCATCACTTTATCGCGATGCGCCAGATCTTTTGTTGGCATTTGAGCCAAAATATCTGCAACTTTGGTATCTAAGGTGCGGTTATCCTGTGCAAAACTTCCAATACTTATTATTGAAAGAAAAATGATTACAATTGATTTATTCATTTTGTGAATTTTTATTTTCTTTTGCTTATTGTATGTTTTTCATTAATGGAACAGAAACACCTCGTAACTATATGATCCAAGGTGCACGCATAGGCTGATTTATCAAACTGTTTGCTCCTTCATCATCAATGAATTCCAATTTATCAGGATCAAATTTTAGAGATCGTCCTAAACGAACGGCAATAATTCCAAGATTTACTAAAGTTGAAGAGCGGAAACCGTTCATTTCGTTTAATGCAAACTTTTTACGAGTTTTTACGGATTCATTAAAGATAGCTATTTGCGGTTCTGGTTCTGGTAAGGTTTCTATAAAGCTTTGCAAATTTGGAATATCCGATTGAAAACCTTGATATATTTTTCCATTTGGCCCTTCAATATAAGCGGCGTCTTTATCTTTGTTTTCTCCATCCAGAATAATTTGACACCCATCAGCATAAGTATATTCTATGCGCCTCCATGAGCCTACAGCATCATAATGTTGCTGGGGTGCATCTACTTCTATTCGTACCGGACTGGTATCATCTTTTCCAAGCATATACTGAACAGGATCTAAATAATGTTGTCCCATATCACCAAGGCCACCACCGTCATAATCCCAATAACCACGAAAATTTGCATGAACACGGTGAGGATGATAAGGTTTATATGGTGCAGGGCCTAACCACCTATCATAATCCAAATTTTTTGGAACTTCTTGTGGGCTTAAGTTATGTTTTCCGCTCCAATAGAATTTCCAATTGTAGCCCGTAATTCCACTAACTGTAAACTTGAGTGGCCAACCCAAAATACCACTATCAATTACTTTTTTTAATGGTTTTACATCGGTACCTAAACCATAAAATGTATCTTTAAAACGAAACCAGGTGTTTAGTCTAAACATTCTTCCATGTGCATTTACCGCTTCCACTACTTTTTTTCCTTCGCCAATAGTACGAGTCATAGGTTTTTCGCACCAAATATCTTTCCCAGCTTTTGCGGCTTCAATAGCCATAATACCATGCCAATGCGGTGGAGTGGCAATGTGTATAATATCTACTTCTGGCAATCGACAAACCTCCCTAAAATCGTTATATTGCTTCACTTTATAGTCAATCAGCTTTTGTGCTTTTTCTAAATGCAATTTATCTACATCACAAATAGCCACAACTCGTGTTCCTTCATAGGGAATATGTCCCCGTCCCATTCCTCCCATTCCAATAATGGCTTTGGTTAATTGATCTGATGGAGCTATATATCCATTTCCTCCCAATACATGGCGTGGAAGAATAGTTAATCCTACCCCTGCTGTAAGAGCACTTTTGAAGAATTTTCTTCTACTAGATGGTTTTTTTTTATTCATATATCAAATGTATTTTATTTATCAGATGAATGTATTATTAAACTCAAACTCTTTTGATTTCCATATCCCTTTATAACTAAGCTGTCCTGATATATATCAAGAATTCCATAGGAGCTAATCTCTGTATCTAGCATACCAAATATTGTGATATAGTGAATCCCATTATGAAAAACATGACCCCCTTCATGATTGTGTCCATTAATAAAAGCTACTACATTAGGAAAGCCCTCAATAATTTTAGCTATCTCCTCATAATTCCACAAATTTGTCATGTGCTCGGGTCTCAATGGCATATGCGAAAAGAGAATGACTTTTTGATTCAGAGATTGCGCTTCTTCTAACTCTGCCACCATCCAGTCTTGCTGTTTTTTTCCTATACCACTATTCCAGGGATGATGGTTTTCTTTACCTTCGGCAAGCCTATAATAAGCATCTATTTCTTCAATAGTTCGTTGATGAAGTATATTGGCATAATAAGAAACATCCGTAGCATCTAAAACTATAAAGCGCCAGTTTTTTTTAACATAAGAATAATAAAAATTGGGCATGGATAATATTTCCAATAAATTTGACATGTGAACAGAATCTATTGAAAAATCATGATTACCAAGTAAGTGGTAATTTTCTGTTTCGGGATTAAGATTTTTGTATATGGGTATAATAGAATCGTAACTCACCCTTTGTCCATTAATAATATCTCCTAAATTCTGTACAAAATCAATCTGATTATTAT
>JAOZUW010000009.1 GCA_029938465.1 Bacteroidales bacterium
ACGACCTTTGGGTTATGAGCCCAACGAGCTACCTCTGCTCCATCCCGCAATGTGGGTGCAAAGATACACCAAAAAATCAATATACAATGGTGTTACTAATAAATTTTACCTTTTTTATTCGATGGTCCAATCGATA
This sequence comes from Bacteroidales bacterium, assembly GCA_029938465.1. Lineage (GTDB taxonomy): Bacteria > Bacteroidota > Bacteroidia > Bacteroidales > UBA12170 > UBA12170. Next base: position 137 of record JAOZUW010000009.1, read on the forward strand.
GGATCAATGTGTTGTTCTTTAAGTATTTCATTGATCTTAGAAAAATGTTTACTGCCAAAAAATCCGCGATGTGCCGATAATGGAGAAGGGTGAACACTTGTGAGAATATGATGTTTCTTTGTATCAATTAATTTGGTTTTCGCAATTGCAAAGTTCCCCCAAAGTAAAAATACCAAACCTTGTCTTTCTTCTGAAAGTTTTTGGATAACAGCATCTGTAAAAATCTCCCAACCTTTTTTCTGATGTGACCCAGCACTATGAGCTCTGACTGTTAAGGTGGCATTGAGTAAAAACACACCCTGCTTTGCCCAAGGTTCCAAATTGCCCGATTTGGGATAAGGCATTCCAATATCATTACTCAGTTCTTTATAAATATTCCTTAAAGAAGGTGGATGTGAAACACCATCACTGACAGAAAAACACAAACCATTAGCTTGAGATGGACCATGATAGGGATCCTGCCCAATAATAACTACTTTTACTTTGCTAAGAGGAGTCATGTCAAAAGCTGACAGAATTTGTTTCCCAGGAGGATAAATAATATGTTGCTTTTTCTCCTGAACAAGGAATGCCTTTAGCTCCTTAAAATAATTAGAATGAAATTGATCATTCAATATTTCAGACCATTCAGGATGTATTTTTACATTAATATTACTCATTTTTGGAACTTTTTGTTAAAAACACTGTAAAAATACATGAAATTACTACTTATCTTCGTTTCATACATAAGAAATGTAGAAGTAGTCAAAAAAAATAATTAGTTTAGCAGTCTATTAATAAACCTATTTTTATTGTGATGAAGAAATTAGCCATATTTTTATTAAGTATTTTCGCCTTAAGTATAATTATGACCTCATGTGCTGGAAACAAGAAATGTGCCGCATATGGTGAGTCTTATAATTATCAAAAAGATGGTGGAAGGTAATCAACCTTTTCTTGGAAAATACTAAGCTATCACTTTTTATTTTGAAATAAAGGGATTTGTTTTGGCAAACCCTTGTATTTTAATTACTTAGAAGATTTATTCTTAACTCCTTTTTTCAAATTGCATTTCCTAATGACATAGTAATTATTTATGGATTTTTCATTTTTTTTAGCCAGTTATATTCAATCACGCATCAGTTTGCATTGTAAGAATATAGAAATTTATATTGCTGATAGTATTGATCATCAAATGGTTGAAATAATTGTAAAAGATGATGCAACTGAAAATTTACAAGACTTCTCCTCACTCCTACCTTCTGGTTTTATTGATTTAATAGAAAGACTTCATGGTCGGTTTAGGCAATTAAAACATAAGGGTGTTGTAACATTGAGTGTAGAATTACCTTTTAAGAAAAAAACAAAACCCCAATTAGGGAATTTTCATTCATTATTAGGGATGGCTTTGCTTAATCATCTTAATATATTTATTAGTTTTACTTTTATTAGCCCCAAAGGAGAATACACTATTACAACAAAAAAAATCACTTCTGCTTTTGATATGAATGAGTTAAAGCAGAAAAATATATTGGAATATATGAATCAGCTTTTAAAAGATGAGATAGATCAATTAAAAGTTAGTTTGTAGTTTTACATATCATCAGATACACTCTTCTCTCACTTAGGTCTATATTTCAGAATAAAAGTACACTTTATTAATGATATTTTAGGCTAGAATCTTGCATTTAGAAAAGTTTTTGTACCTTTATCAATTATTATTTATAGGAGCATAAGTACCTGATAATTATTCAGTTTTATTATGATAAAAATTCAGCAAAACACTTAAACGAGATTATTAATGGAATGTTATATTTGCATTTTTAAATTATAGATGAAAACACTAAAAAATAAGAGATGAATTTAAATCAATTTATGAACAACCTGGAAGCTAAACACCCAGGTGAAAAGGAATATCTCCAAGCAGTTCAAGAAGTTTTGGAATCATTAGAAGAGGTTTTAGAAGCTAACCCTCAGTTTGAGGCTGCAGGAATTTTAGAACGTCTTGTAGAGCCTGATCGTATCTTAACATTTAAGATCCCTTGGGTTGATGACAGTGGTAAAGTACATGTTAACCTTGGTTACAGGGTACAGTTTAACAATGCTATTGGTCCCTATAAAGGGGGGCTTCGTTTTCACCCTAGCGTAAATTTAAGTATTCTTAAATTTTTAGGTTTTGAACAAATCTTTAAAAATGCTTTAACTACCCTTCCTATGGGAGGTGGTAAAGGAGGTTCTGATTTTAACCCAAAAGGAAAATCAGACGCAGAGATTATGCGTTTTGCACAAGCCTTTATGATGGAATTGTGGCATCTAATAGGTCCTGAAACTGATGTTCCTGCCGGTGATATTGGTGTTGGAGGCCGTGAGATAGGATATTTATTTGGTATGTATAAAAAACTAGCCAGAGAAAATACAGGTATATTAACAGGAAAAGGTATTAATTGGGGTGGATCACTAATTCGTCCTGAAGCAACAGGTTTTGGAGCAGTATACTTTGCTAAAGAAATGTTAGCGACTAAGAAAGATAATTTTAAAGGAAAAACTGTTGCTGTTTCTGGTTTTGGTAACGTTGCTTGGGGTGCTGTAACAAAAATTACTGAATTAGGTGGAAAAGTAGTTACTATTTCAGGCCCTGATGGATATATTTATGATGAAAAAGGCATTAGCGGCGAAAAAATAGAATATTTACTCGAACTTAGAGCAACAAATATGGATATTGTATCACCTTATGCTGAGGAATTCCCTGAAGCTAAATTCTACGCAAAGAAACGTCCATGGGAAGTGAAAGTAGATGTAGCTCTACCTTGTGCCACTCAAAATGAAATGAATGGTGATGATGCTAAAGCGCTAATAAAAAATGGTGTTATTTGTGTAGCTGAAGGTGCCAATATGCCTTGTACACCTGAAGCTGTTGAAGCCATACAAGCGGCTAAAGTATTATTTGGCCCAGGTAAAGCAGTAAATGCTGGTGGTGTGGCTACTTCAGGATTAGAGATGACTCAAAATAGCATGAAACTGAACTGGACAGAAAAAGAAGTTGATGATAAACTTCATCATATTATGGTAAGCATTCATAGTGCCTGCCAAGCTCATGGTACCGAGAGTGATGGTTATATTAATTATGTGAAAGGAGCAAATATTGCTGGTTTCCTAAAAGTAGCCAACTCTATGCTGGATCAAGGAGTTATATAATACTTGTAAAATTACTTATACAGAAGCCGCCTCAGAATTTGAGGTGGTTTTTTTTTGCCATTTTTTCCCTACTTCCCTTTTATATATTTATCAGTGCAAATGCAAGAAATTCATGTAGTTTTGTTTAAAATCATTGATTATGAAATATTTTTTTATAGTTTTAATTTCAATATTTATAGCAGGTACACAAAGTTGTGATGCTCAAAAACTTAGTAGCCATTCTCGCAAAGCTGCTAAACTGTACGAAGAAGCACATTCTCATTTAACTTTCGGACATTATCATGAAGCAGATGAAAGCTTGCAGAAAGCTGTAAAAATAGATCCTAGCTTCTATGAGGCCTATCTTTTATTAGGCGATTTGCATGCTGATCTTAATGAAAATGATATGGCTATTCGATACTATAATAAATCAATTGAACTTAATGCTGATTTTTATCCGCCAGCTCATTATTATGTTGGAAAATTATATATTGGAGAAGGTGATTACATAGAAGCTGAAAAAGCATTCAAACACTTTCTTACCTATCAAAAAATTGATGATTATTCCAAGCAGGACGCTGAAAGAAATATCTTAAACTGTCAATTTGCTTTAACAGCTCTACAAAATCCTGTTGAATTTACACCACATAATATGGGAAAAAGTATTAATAGTGTTTATTCCGAATACTTTCCAACAATGAATGTAGAAGGCAATTTTTTATTGTATACCCGGCGATTGGGAAATGAAGGACAACATCAACAGGAGGATTTTTATGCCAGCATGACCAACAACTCGGGCAAATGGGTAAATGCCCAAAACCTTGGGAGCAGTATCAATACTCAATTTAACGAAGGAGCTGCAAGTATTTCTGCAGATGGACAAACTATTATATTTACTGCCTGCGAACAAAACGGAATATATGGTAATGGCAGAAGTGGTTATGGTAGTTGTGATTTATTTTTTACACATAAACAAGGTAATAGATGGTCCCAAGCTCAAAATTTAGGCAAACCTATTAATACAGCTAGTTGGGAAAGTCAACCAAGCCTATCCTCTGATGGTGAAACCCTCTATTTTGTACGTGGTATTTATCGTGGGCAACAAAGAGAGTCAGATATTATGGTTTCTCATTTAGATAAAGATGGTTATTGGACCTCTCCCAAGAAACTTCCTAAATGTATTAACACCATCGAAGCTGAAGAATCTGTTTTTATACATCCTGATAATCAAACGCTTTATTTTTCGTCGCGGGGGCATATTGGAATGGGTGGTTCAGATATATATATGAGTAAACTTGATGAAAATGGTCTTTGGGATTCTGCAATAAATTTAGGCTATCCCATTAACACTTATAAAGATGAGAATAGTTTATTAGTTGGTCCTGAGGGGAATATAGGCTATTTTGCTTCGGATAGAGATGGTGGATTTGGCGAACTTGATTTGTATGCTTTTAATATGCCCGAAGAAATAAAAGCCGAACCCGTAACTTTTTTTAAAGGCGTTGTATATGATTCCTTAAGTAGACAGTTGCTTGCTGCCCAATTGGAATTAATTGATTTAGAAACTTCTGAGGTCCTTAAAAAAACGTTTTCGAATTCCAAGAATGGGGCTTTTTTCTTAACCCTTTCACCCAATCATAATTATATAATTAATGCTTCAAAAAATGGCTATCTGTTTTATTCTGATGCCTTTTTTATAAAAGAAGGACATACACAATTAGAGGCATTTGTTAAGAATGTACCTTTATTGCCAATTGAAGTAGGTAATAGTATTGTATTGAAGAATATATTTTTCGAAACAGACCAAAGTGATTTAATGATAGAAAGCCGAACTGAATTGAAAAAACTTCAGGCCTTTTTAATATCCAATCCCAGTATAAGTATAGAAATTTCAGGTCATACAGATAATGTAGGATCTTATAAATACAATAAAGAATTATCAGAAAACAGAGCTAAAGCAGTGTATGATTTTTTATTAAATAATAAGATCGAAAAATCACGGCTTAGCTACAAAGGATACTCTTTTGATCAGCCTGTTGATAGTAATGAAACAGAAAAGGGAAGAGCGAAAAACAGAAGGACTGCTTTTGTAATCACAGGGATATAGACTATTGATTATTACGTTTTCTACCCAATCTCTTAAGTAACTGTCGTCGGAAATCTTTTTCAGCTTTAAGTAATAACAAAACTTTTTTTGCAGGAAGTACTTGTAGATACTTATTTTGATACGCTATTTCAAGTTCTTGCATTTGTACCATATGCTCTTGATAGAAATTAAGAGCTTTTTGTGCCTCCTCATCAGAGATACTGGCATATTTCTCTTGTAGATTTTGTCTGTAACTGACCATCTCGGTATGCAAATCGTTCTTTTTATCTGTATACTCATTATATAGGGGCCAAAATACAGTAGATTCTTCAGGACTCAGATCTAAAGCATTTGTAATAAATGCTATTTTTTGAGCATAATATTTATCGCTCATTTCTTTATGTTCCATTGATTGTGCTGAAGCAAAGCTTACAAGCATTATAAAAGCAAACATATTAATCCATCGTATATTTATCATCTTTATCATATTTTCTTATTTTTATTCATTGATGGCAGCTATTATTTCATCATTAGTAATGTCTTCATCCATTAAAAAGTCAATATCTTCTTGGTAAACTAAATCATCTGGAAGAGAGAGGTTTTGCTCCAACTCTTCAACTATCCAGGACTCTTCAAATACAGCATATTGATCCCATTCTACAACTGATACTTCTTGTTGAAGCAGTCCGTCAAATTTTATGTACTTCTCTGGAGTAAAAACAAAAACAGAGAGCAAAAGTAATGCAGCAACAGAGGCCCCAATAAACAACCAATTATTCCAAGGCGTAATATTCTTATTTTCAGGAGCTTTATCCATTGAGATTTTACTCATTATACGATCTTCCATATCGTCAAAGTAGGCTGAAGGTACAACAAAACCATCTGAATGGTCTTTTAAGTTATCTATCCGAAATTCTATTTTTTCCTTTTTATTCATTTAATAATAAGATTGATATTGTTACAAATAGTTTAATGCGTTTTTATATATTCTTCAATTTTTTTTACTGCATGATGATAATTAGCCTTTAATCCACCCTCACTTTTGTTTAATATTTTAGCTATATCCTTATATTTCATGTCTTCAAAATACTTCAAATTAAACACCAATCTCTGTTGATCAGGTAGGTTTAACAAAGCTTTTTGAAGTATTAATTGGAACTCATCACCATTAAAATACACATCAGATTCTAATTTTTGAGCTAAAATCTCTCCATAATCAGATAGTCCTAAAATAAGGCGTTTCTTTTTTTTCAAAAAACCTAATGACTCATTAACTGCAATTCTATAAAGCCAGGTATATAATCCGGCATCTCCACGATATTTTGGTAAATTCTGCCATATTTTAACAAAAGTATCCTGCAACACATCATCAGTATCATCATGTGAGATCACAATACGTCTGATAAGCCAATATAAACGTTCTTTATAGGTAGATACAATCAGCCTAAATCCTTTTTCAAACGTTTCTTCGTGCTTAATAAAGGACATTATATTTTTAACGTCATTATCTTTCAACTGCAGATATTTAATCTATTGGACTATGATTATACGAAATGGTTTAATAGTAAAAAATATTTTATAATCCTTTGTGTACTTCTTTTTTTAGTTCAGCAATGGCTTCTTGAATTGGATTCACCTGCAATGCGGCAAAACCTTCAATGACGAGTCCTCCCAAATCACTTGATTTGGCATTAGAATCTAATTTTGTTGCCGCAAAGTTCACTTGTTTAATACACTCTTCTTTGGCATTTTGAACTTTTTGCCAAGATTTATCAGAAACATATAATTGTTGGCTTAAATTATGTTCATATTCATCACGAATAGATTTTATCAAAAGAGTTTGAAAGTTAAATAGTGATAAATTAGGATTACTATTTCTGATGATTAACTGATAAGGATGAATTCTTTCTAGAAAAAGAATTAGACGCTCATATGCCTGAAGACGAATTGGTAACAATAGCTCATTGTTCTTTTTTATTTTTTCCTGCTGCAAATCCTTGTCCTTTAGGGCGATCTCCCTATCAGTTTGCTGTTTTAATAAATAATAGGCCGTAAAGAAAACGACAATAGAAGGCAAGATGTATTTAATAATCTCTAGAATTACCATAGTTTAAATTTTAAACAAATGTAAGTCGAAGCATTTTAATTAGCAAATTTAATCAGTAGCTTTGCACTATGATAAAAAGTGATGGCAAAAACCGAAAAAACATTAGCATTGGTCAGCAAGTTAAAGTTGTTAAAAAACAAGATCAAAGAAGTGGCCAATTAACAGAAGGGATAGTAAAACGCATTCTTACAAATGCAGCCTTACATCACCATGGAATAAAGGTGATGTTGGAATCAGGTGAAGTGGGAAGAGTAAAGGAAATTAATGTGGTTGAAGAATGAATGTTGCAATAATTGGAGGTGGAGCTGCAGGGTTTTTCTCAGCTATTCATATTAAAAAGAACTATCCTGAAGCTGAGGTTCATATTTTTGAGAAATCCAATAACCTACTTAGTAAAGTAAAAGTTTCAGGAGGTGGAAGGTGCAACTTAAGCCATGATAATATTAGTAATAAGGAGTGGTTAGAAGCCTATCCTAGAGGAAGGAATTTACTTAAAAAATCTTTTAAAGTATTTAATCATCAAGATGCTATGCAATGGTTTGAGGAAAAAGGCATTGCCCTTCATACTCAAGATGATGGTTGTGTTTTTCCAGCAGCTCAAGATTCACAAGTTATTATTGATGTCTTTTTAAAAGAAGTCAATAAACAAAAGACACCTATTCATCTAAAACATCAAATATCATCTATCACAGAAGAAAATGGAAAACTGCGAATTTATTTTCAAGATCAGAATATGGCATCAAGATTATTTGATAAAATAATTGTTGCAACTGGAGGATCACCGAAAATGCAAGGATTAAAATGGCTAGAGTCTCTAGGTCATAAAATAGAATCACCTGTCCCCTCTCTCTTCACATTTAATATGCCTAATGAGACTATTACCAAGCTCATGGGTATTGTTATAGAGAATGTTAAAATAAGCTTACAAACGAGTAAATTACAAGCTCAAGGAACTATACTTATCACCCATTGGGGTATGAGTGGCCCGGTAGTTCTGAAACTGTCATCATTGGCTGCACCTGTATTAAACGAAAAGAAATATCAATTTAAGATACAGATCAATTGGGTGAATATTGCTAATAACGATCATATTCTGGAAGAATTACAAAATATTGCATTAAGAAATCCAAATAAAATGCTTAGTAACTACCGTCCCTACCAGTTGCCAGAGCGTTTATGGTTGTTTTTACTAGATAAATGTGGATTACCAAGCCATAAAAAATGGCAAGAATTGGGTAAAAAAGGGTTCAATAAACTTATAAATATTTTAAGCAATGATATTTATGCTATTGATGGTAAAACGAATTTTAAGGAGGAATTTGTCACTTGTGGAGGCATCAGTTTGCAAGAAATACATTCACAAAGTTTGCAAAGCAAAAGAGTACCGCATTTGTATTTTGCAGGTGAGATATTAAATATTGATGGCATCACTGGAGGTTTTAATCTGCAAGCAGCTTGGACTACTGGGTTTATTGCGGCTCAATTGGGATAGGGTTTGCTAGAAAACAAACTCTAGCTAATACTATCATATACTTAAGCTTCCAATCACTATTATATAACAAACATATTAGAAACATTTTGAGCAAAATAATGCTACGACTCGATGGCTATCGGGTCTGTTCAGCACAGCTTCTTTTGTTATCTAATGATGAATTGAGTACAGCATAAAATCATTTTATAGCATATCCATAATACACAGTTTAAGAGTAGTGTAATATCAAAAAAAGCCTATCATAAATAATGATAGGCTTAAGATTTATAGATATAAAAAACGAATTTATGAACGATCAATCATTCTAATCTTTTCTTTAAATAATATTATTTCTGCCTTTGCTTTTTTAATTTTCTTTTCAAATTCTAGTTTTAGCACATCGGCATTTTTTGAATAACGGAAAAACCCCATATTATTTTCCCAGAGTAATACATCTTCTTTCAGCGCATCCATAGCTTTTTGAATCCCAAATCTTTCTTTATTTAAAGAAGAATTGTCAGCACTCTTTTTAAAACCATCTATCCTATCTTGGAAGCCTGCATTACGGAAATCAACTTTTGAAATATCAAGATGATCTAACTGAGTATCAACAGCATTGCGATAATTTTTATAAAGCGTATCCATTTCTTTACGAGGCACATTACCAATATCCGACCAGCGGCGTTGGAAAGCTTTGATTAATTCTAGGTTCTCTTTTTTATCATCAGAGAATTTAGTAGTTTTAATTTCCTCTACAAGGGCTTTCTTCACTTCTAAATTCTTTTCTTCTACTTCAAACTGACCTTTAAAATGGTTAGCTTTAGCTTCAAAAAAAGCATCGTTTGCTGCACGAAATTGTTTCCAAATTTCATCACTATGTTTACGAGGAACAGGGCCTACCCTTTTCCACTCTTTTTGTAGGTTAATTAGTGTTTTTGTAGTATTTCCCCAATCATCATCATCTTTTAAAACCTCAGCTTGCTTTAGCAAATCTAATTTTCTATGATAATTATCTTGTTGTTCTTGCTTCAGCTTATTAAAATGTTCTTTTTTAGCATCATAAAAATTATTTAAGAAGCCTTTAAATGTAGCCCAAACTTCGTCGTTTACTTTCCGTGGTCCAGGACCAAATGTTCGCCATACTTTAAATAACTCATCTACCTCATCGGTTCTTTTCACCCATTCCTTTGTTGATTCTACAGGTTTAAGCACCAACTCTTCCATCTTAGCGCAGAGCGCCAATTTAGCTTGGTAGTTATCTTCTAATTTAGATTGCAGTTCTTCATAATGGGTTTTTCTGCGCTCATTAATTTTATCACTAGCCGTTTTAAAACGCTCCCAAACCTCATCATTACTGCTAGTAGGAACAGGACCAATCCCTTTCCATTCATTATGATATTCTTGTAATGCTTTAAATGATTTGTTTATAGATTCTTCTATTAATAATTCTTCTGCTTTTTCACAAAGTTCTATTTTGGCTTCTAAGTTTTTCTTTAAATCCAGATCTCTCAATTCTTTATTGATTTTCACTTTGTCAAAAAACTTCTCCACTAAGAAATGGTAATTGTTCCATAACAACTGAACATCTGCTTGAGGAACCATTCCTAATTCACGCCACTTTTTCTGAATATCATTAAACTTATCGTAAATATCTTTGAGCTTCTCATTAGAAGATATAAGTGCTCTCATTTCTTCGAGCAACTCATTTTTTATTTTTAAATTTTCAAGCTTAACTTTCTCTTGCTCAGCTCTATATTTCTTTCGTAGGAATTTGTATTTACCGAAAGCTTTATTAAAACGTTCTTCAATAACTATAGGTTCTGCTTTATATTCTTCCTTATTGCCACCTTCTTCTATAAATTTATCTTCAGCTTGTTTTCTTTGTTCATTTACTATTTTCCCAAAGAACAAACGAATAAAGGATACTTTGTTCTTAGCTTTTGCTATTTTCTCAGAGTCAACAATTTTTTCTAGTTCCTCTATTAATTCCTCTGCGCTATGCTTGGCGAAAGTTTCTTCATTAACTTCTTCCTCTTCTTCCTCCTCTTCCTCTTCTTCCTCCTCTTCTTCATCAGAAATGCTTTCAGTTGTTTCTTCAGCTGGTTTTTCTGATAATTCAGGATCTTTTGATTCAGAAGTTATTTCTTCCTCCTTATCAGTTTCCTGTTCTTCCGGTATTTGGTTTTCTGATTCTGTAGAGCTTACTGCAATTTCATCAACAGCAGCGGTTTCTACTTCTTCTTTTTTGTCGTCCTGAGCTTCTTGAGCGGTAACGTTTGGTTGATCTTTAGCATCTTGTTCAGTCTCTTTTGAAACTGAAGAATTCTCCTCCTGAATTTGCTTTTCTGCTTCTTCCGGATTCTGATTGAGTTTTTCTTTATTTTCCATTATATATAAATCATTTAATACATTAACCAGTTAAACTGATTTTAGAGTCGCAAATTTAAAAATCTTTTATTTCATAGCACATAAGCTTGATTTTTATTTTACTATTTTTATTAAAAATGATGCAATATCATACAATGACGTTTAAAATCGTACTCAAATGTATAGATATGTATGATTTCTTTGAAGTTTATATCAATTGAAATAGTTGATAGATTAATTCTTAATTATTTTTTCGCTTGATAAAAAACACCTCTTTCCAGCTCTGTAGTTTCAATTTTATGATCAGCATTTAAAACATCAAGATATTTGTTGATCTCATTAATATGAATACCTAATATTTTTGTTAAATCATCAAGTGTACAAGGTCTTCGTAAAATAGTCTCAAGAATTGCTGTTTCTGTGTCTTTCCTATAAGATTGTATATTTTTTCTTTCAGGTGCAGCTGAGATAATCTCCACATTATCCAATTCCCAAAAATCAACTATTCGTTGCAATTCTACTTTTCTTGCTCCATTTAAATGCATTACAGTACCCGGTCTGTCTAAAGTGTTTAGTTGAACAGAATCAGGGTTTATTCTCTTAATAGCATTCTTTAGGGCAATCAATTCTTCTTTATGATCATTATATCCTGGTAAAATAAATATTTCTAGCCACATTTTCCCATTATATATTTTTCTAAAATCTACAATTCCTTGAATATATTGATCAATAGAAAGTGTTTTTTCCGGACGATTTATTCTACGAAATACCTTTTCCGTAGCAGCATCTAAAGAAGGAAGAACAACATCTGCATCTTTAATGGCTTTTCTTACATTTACATCAGATAGTAAAGTTCCATTTGTTAAAACAGCGATAGGAATATGTGGCTTGTTTTGTTTAATGAATTGCAAAACCTCACCTATTTGTATATTTAATGTGGGTTCACCAGAACCTGAGAATGTGATAAAGTCAGGATCTGGATTATTATTAAAATAATTTGAAAGCTCTTCTTTTATTTTTTGAAATAGAATATATTCTCTTCTTTCCAGAGTTAACTTGGTTGTTTTCCCCACTTCACAATACACACAATCAAGCGAACATACTTTCTTTGGAACTAAGTCAACACCCAATGACATTCCTAACCTTCTTGATGGCACAGGTCCGAATAAATATTTATACATTATTTTATCCCTATTTAATTAATCATATTTTAATCTTAATTCTTCATTTGTCAATGTTGGTTTTATTATTTCGCCCCATTTTTTATCTTCCCAAGTTTTTAATTTGCTGTGAGTGAGATAATATTTCTGTGGAATTGGATGCGTTCCAATAACCACAGGTATTTTATATTTCTCCTCTATAAATTTCTTAAATTCAGTGATATAAGGACAAGGCTGATATCCCACCACAAAGCCAGTTGCAAAATGAATGGCTTCTGCACCATTTTTAATCATTTCTTCTGGAGTATATTCAATATTTCCACCCGGACAACCACCACAGCTAGTATAGCCAACAATTTCAAGTGGCGCTTCTTTATCATAAATATCAAATGCCCCTTCTCTATTCTGCATGGACCGAAAGCATTTACCACCTGCGCAATTTTTGTATCTGTCACAAATTATTATCCCAATTTTCATTTCTATTACCTCCTTAAATTAATGTAATATTTTAAAAAGCCGATTTAACTCTTTAGTTACCTAGGAACAAAATTAACAATTTATTCTGATATCGCGGATAAAAATCATCTCTATATTTTTACCATAAAAATTTCAAATTGATCAAGATCTATTGAAAAGCTTTTTCAATAACAGCCCACTTTTATTAATAAAACAATTTGATGTTAATGATTATTACTATTTTTGCCAAATAGTTATCAATTCTACCACTAATTTATTTTAAATATTCATCATAATAAAACTTTTATGAATAATGCTCGCAGTACTCGACAAATTCAGATTCTTAACGAGTCTATTCAAATTATTCATAAGAAAGGTATTCAGGGACTTACAATAAAAAATATTGCTTTAGCTATTCAAGTTACTGAAGCAGCTATTTATCGCCATTTCGAAAGCAAAGATGAAATCCTTTCAGCTATTTTAGATGATTTTAAGTCGAATTTAAATAGAATGGTTCAATTAGTTATGGCGAGTGAAGTATCTGCTCTTGAGAAACTTGAAATGGTTTTAAATCAAATAACTAATAGATTTAACGCTAATCCTGCTATCGTTTCTGTTATTTTCTCTGATGAAATCTTCGTAAATAAAGAGATTTTACACGATAAAATTATTGAAATTATTCAACAAAATAATGAATGCTTTTCTTTGATTGCTGCTGAAGGCCAAAAAACCAAAGAGATTAGAAATGATATAGAGTCAGAAGAATTGGCAATTATTATTATGGGTTCATTTAGAATGGTAGTAAAAAATTGGCAACTGAAAAAAAACTCCTATTCCTTAAAAAGTAGAGGAAAAATATTCTACAAATCTCTGTTTAAAATAATCTCCATACAAGATTAGTAAAAACCTACATTATTATAAAGAATCATCCCCTTTCTATACTGAAATCCTATTATTTAGAATACAAATAAATTAACCTCTTTGCACCTCTCTTTAAAGACAATTAAAAGCTCACCAATTTGCTAGCTAAGCATAAGAATATCAAGTAAGTATGTGTTTACTTACGGTGTGTATCATATTGATATTTAACTTTTTAAAAAAATTCCCAACTTTTTTTTGTATTACTAATACTTGTTTATAATAAATGGATGTATATTTTTGTAATGAATTTAACTTTTTTTAAACAAATACATTATGAAAAAAATTGTACTTATTATTTTTGCCTTATCCCTAGGATTTGGAGCAAGCGCACAAACTTTTGGACTCCGCTTTGGTTACAATATGTCGGGTCTTCGAATCAATGATCTATTTGCAGATCACTTAGATGCAAAAGGAATCGAAGGAAAAATGACCAATGGAGTGAACATAGGTTTAATTTTTGAAAAAGCCATCAAACCAAAATTCGATGGCCACGCTGAATTAAATTTTACACAAAAGGGTTCTGCATATGATATGAATGCCAATGAAGCCAATCATGGAACTTCTGGACATGGACAAACCAATTTAAATTATATGGAATTAGGCTTAATGGCCAAAATCAAATTTGGACCAGCATATGTTGGTATAGGCCCATTTTTCGACTATTTAGTGAGTGCCCAAGAAATAAAATACAGAGATAATGCTAATCTAACTGCTGAGCAATTAGGTGTTTCTAGTCTAAAAAATGATGAGTCTTATGATATGGATATGGATATCATGAATCGCTTTGATTTTGGTGGTCATTTATCTATTGGAGCGCAATTTCCTGTAGGTCCAGTCCAATTATTTGGAGAAGCAAGAGCAAATATGAGTTTTGTCAACTGGGAAGATGATCCTCAATTTGCTGAAGATGGTTTCGAATATAAGAAAAATCAAGCATTTACATTTTCGGTAGGTGTATTATTTAATAAACCAAGTAAATAATAGGATAATTTGTTAAGTGTATGCTGCTGAATAACTTCAGCAGCATTTTTCAAACTATATTTTATCATCTATAGGAATTTATATTGATTAAGCGCTATGTAGTTTCTAATAGTTCTAAATAGAAAACTAGAACCCTTATTTGCTAAACAATAAAACTAAAAATAATATTTAAAATCTGACATGAGTACAGAATGGTGCATCAAAAATAAAGAAAAGAAAAATAATTTTCATTTCTTTGTACTTACAGTACTCACCAACGAGAATTAAATAAATGAAATATAATAATTATCAACCAAATTAAATAGTAAAAACATGTATAAAGAAACAAGTAACATTCAGCGAATTATTGCAGCAGTAGTTGCAGTAGTTGCGGGTATTTATTTCGTAGTATGGGCACCTAGCCAAGCAATGTGGACATTAAAACATGCCCTAGAAGCTGTTATGGCTCGCCTTATTCCATTTGATCCTGATTTCTACACTGCAGTTCCCATTTTAGGAGCTACTTTTGGTATCTGGATGATCCTATTAGCCTTTGGTGGATCACTACTTTTAGTAGTTGCTGTTGGCATCTATAAAGGAAACTTACAAGCCAGAGCAGCTGGTTTAGGTGTAGCTGGCATAGCTGCTGTAGCAGGTATGACCATGTTTATTCCATGGATGGTTCTAATAGTATCAGACTATTCGCAAGGTCCAGTTTCTGGCATAAGCCCTCCCCCTGCCGACACTAGTATGACTCCTCCAGTATTATGGATTATGGTGATAGGTTTACTCGCTTATTTCACATTCTTATTAATGGATAAGGATAGCATTAAAGATAAAATATTAAAGACTGTAGTTTATACTGCTATTGGAGTAGTTGCAGGTATGGTATTTATGAATGCACAACACGGTGTTAGATATTTCGCTTTTATTCCTGAATATCAAACAGAAAGTAATTCACTTAAACCTCTGGGTAATGTATATACCAACCTAGACCATTATGATGCTATTGCTCTTACCACTGTTTCTCAAAAACAAATGGATAATATAGAGTATGGTCAAGAAATTGATTTAGTAAGAAAAGCCATGGTTAAGGGAAAAGGAGAAGGCAAAGGAAAACATAAAGTTGATCGTTTAATACTTAAAAATCAAGCTCCAATATATAATCCTAACACCATTTCTCTTTTATTAGGTGGTTATGGAAATTATATTGCTTCTTATTTAATGGTTTTCTTAATTCCATTCGTATTCTTACGTAAAAAATGGGCTTATGATGCACTATTAATGGCTACTGTACTCTCTGCAATTGCTACTTTCCAAAACTATTTTGTTCGTGGATCTTTTGAGTGGGCTATTGGTGGTTTTATGTCTGTAGGCTTATTAGTATTCTTACTTCTCCCTATCTTTAAGAAATATTTGGTTGAAACAAATGAAGCAGAGGCCTAGTTAAATTATAAATAAAATCCCATAAATAAATATTTTACAATGGGGTTTTATTTATTTTGATATTTTAGTACCTTTATGCCTTAATTTATTCAACTAAACTAATGAGTTATGGAAACAACAATTTTAGATCAAATTATTTTATTGTTAACGGGACTTACGGCCGTTTACTTAATTTATCGATTTATTCAGGCATTAAAGGAAAGTACTGAAAAACCTAAGTATTATTACCATTACATTGTATCTATGGCGGTACTTTTTGTATCGGGAGTATTAGTCATCTTATTTGACTTTGCAGTATTAGCAAGACCAGAAATTAAGATAGTAGCTACTCTTATTCCGTTTGCACTTGCAACTGGATTGATGTGCCAGTTTTATCAAAAGTATGCCAAGCCTTATGTCATGTTTATGATGTTAGGCTTCATTTTAATTATTTTAATGAACTATGGTATTATTGATACTAAAATCATTTATCCTATTTTTCACTCCATTGCAGGTTTAACCATTTTCTTTATTCCAATCATTGCTGTAAGCAATAAAACAGCTAATAAAGGATTTCTTTGGGTTACTCTTGGAGGTACTTTAATAGGAATTGGTGGAATAGCATTGGCTTTTCTAGGAGCAGGAAAACCTCTTTTGGGTATTTTTACAGCTGAAGTTGTTTTCACAATCCTAAGTCCAATTTTGTTATTGATGGTGCTATCGTATACTATGGGGTTTATGAAAAATATGAAAAAATAAACAATTACAAAACAGGAGCTTGTTTAACTTCATCAGTTACTATCGATCTAGCTAAACAAGTTCTTTTTAATTCAAATTACTAAATAAAAAAATAATGACTAGATTTAATTATCTCTTCACTTCAACAAAAGGATTAATTCTAACGGCAATATCGTTAGTCGCATTAATAACTGCGATTTTTAACACATTGTCTGGTCCAATGGTTGAATGGGGAATTAGAGATTTAACTGTAGAATGGCTTGGCATGGATTTAAACCCTGCTGAAAGAGCTGGTAGAATTATTATGCTCTACCATACTATAGCAATGGCTATAGTTGCCATTGAAGTATATATGATGACTTCTATTGTTCCTATGCGCAAGCATGAGCAAAAAAATATCAATATGTTGGTTACTGTAGGCTATATGATGGCTATGGTATTCGGCTTAGGTTTTGCTTATTGGGGACACAACTTCACTTTCCACGGTCTATTTTTAGTAGGACAATCACTGATTTTCTTTTCTGGTGTGTTATTGGCCTTTGCTTTAAATCCTTGGAAAAAAGAATACTATGTAACTGATAAAGATTTTGCTCATTTTAAGAGTGGCATGGATATGGAAAGAATGGCTTTCTTTATCATGACTGTTGCCATGCTTATATCAGCAGGTTTTGGTGCTGTAACAGGTTCTTTCTGGGCCAATGGCCATGAAACTTTCTTAGCTGAAGACCTTATTCGCGACCCTAATAAATCAGCTTTACAAAAAGCTATTATTGGTCACTTGCATATCATGCTAACTCTTATTGCGGTATCCATAACCCTAATAGTAGGCAGATGGCTACAATTTAAAGGCATTTTCCATAAAATAGCTATGCCATTAATGATTGTAGGAACTATAATTATTTCGGCTGGTGTATGGTCAGTTGTTTGGACACATTTAGCACATACTTTTATTTATATTGGCTCTGTTGGAGTGATGATGTCAGCGCTTATGCTGGTTATATTTAGCTGGAATAAACTTATTCACGATAACTCCATAGAATTAGGATATGAAAACCCTAATATATTCCAGAAACTAAAAGCTCTTTTCCACGATCCTTTAAAATTTGGAGCTACTTGGCAAATGGTATTTATGAACTTTACTGTAAGCGGTATTGGAATATTTATGGCTATTAAACTAGAAGAAATTTTTAGAGTATGGCCAGCCCGTGAAGAAAGAATTACGCTTACTGGTCACTGGCATATTTTAGCAGCTATTGTTGCAACAATAATATTGATGTATTATGCTGATATCGCAGGCCTAAAAGGCAAAAAGAGAAAATGGTTTGGTTGGATTATGATTATTGGATCTGATGTAGCTTTTGCTTCTATGACTATCTTTTCTATGAAACGCTTATTTGTCCCTGAGGAAGTTGCTCAACAAGGACTAATGAATACTACAATGCTATTAGCCGATTTTGGTTTAGGAGCATTATTAGTGATGATGGCCATATTTCTTGGATGGAAGCTCTTTGATTTATTTAATGGAAAAGGAGTTTGGACTAAAGAAGCTGCAAACCCTGAACTTGAAATAGAAAGAACATCTGATCCAGTTTTCAATATCAGAAGAGAGAATGAATTTAATAGCGAAGGAGGTGAAAAATGAGAAAATTAATCTATTTAACTTTCGCAATTGCATTATTTGCAAGCTGTTCAACTGATGCGGTTATCAATACAGAAACAAAGAATATTGAAACCGGTGTAAATCCGGATGCTTGGGTAGTTATTCCTGCAGGTCCTTTTTTCTATAATATGCATGCAGATGCAGAAAACATAGATTATGACTATGAAATGATGCTTACTCACGTAACCAATCTTCAATATGCTAATTATTTGAATGATGCCTATGCTCAAAAACTTATAAAAATTGATAGTGGAAAAGTAATTGGTCATCATCCTGGTGATCCATTTGATGGCTATTTGCATGAATGGGAAATTCCTGCTGGTGATTATTTACATATGCCATTTGAAGAAGCGGGAAGTCATATTAAATTTGTTGATGGAACTTTTATTGTGCATAAAGGTTATCATAATCATCCAGTAGTGATGGTTACTTGGTTTGGAGCAAAAGCTTATGCCGATTTTTATGGCTATCGCCTACCAAACGAGAAAGAATGGGCTAAAGCTGCTAGAGGAACTGACGAGCGTGCTTATCCATGGGGAGATGAAATCAACTCAAAACTAGTGAATTACGGTAGCAGCTCAAATGCACTTCAGCGATTATTTGGTGGTGCCATCGCACGCACAACTCCTGTAGGATATTTTAATGGAAATACCTATGGTGATTTTGAAACCGAAGACAACAGAAGCCCCTATGGTTTATATGATATGGGTGGAAATGTTTGGCAATGGATGGGGAATGACTATCCTGACGTTCATTATCGATATATGCGAGGTGGTAGTTTCACTAATTATGAATATAACATTTTTGTTTGGGCTCGAAATAGTGCCGGACCAGATTTCTACAATATTAATATTGGCTTTAGATGTGCCAGAGATATTGCTGAAATTATAGAGGT
Organism: Bacteroidales bacterium; assembly: GCA_029938465.1. Classification (GTDB taxonomy): domain Bacteria; phylum Bacteroidota; class Bacteroidia; order Bacteroidales; family UBA12170; genus UBA12170. The sequence continues at coordinate 19,536 of JAOZUW010000009.1, forward strand.
TATAGAAATTGTTGAAATTGTTGAAGAATAATAATTTATTCTAAATATTTCTAATGGTTATTTAAAAGCACTGGAAATAGTATTATTTTTTCCAGTGCTTTTTTTTTACAAAAACACAAAACCAAAATAGATTAACAAAAGCTTTAATAATGGAGAGATTAAAGAAAAAAATGAGAATTTATTGGGAGCTCATTAAAAGCTTACAAACCATACTGTTATTACTAACTGGAGTAACAGGCTTTATCAGTTCCCGATGCCCATATAATAGCTGGGAACTAACAATAGGAATGATTGTTAGTTTATTTTTAGCTATTAGCGGAACTACTGTTTATAATATGATTTGGGATAGAGATATTGATGCAAAAATGGAGAGAACCAAAAACCGTCCATTACCAGCAAATAAAATCAGTGTCAGGGAAGCTATTATTTTTGGAACTTTAATGAATGTTGCAGGTATAGGTCTTGCATATTATCTAAATCCTTTGTTTGCCTTGATTATTTTCGCTGGATTATTTATTGATTTTGTGATCTATACTATTTGGTTAAAAAGAACTTCAGCCTGGTCTATTTTATGGGGTGGAATATCTGGAGGAATGCCCATATTGGCTGGGCGAGTATTGGGTATTGGAGAAGTTGATCTCATTGGAATTTTACTTGCATCATCCATCTTATTTTGGATACCAACACATATCATGACCTTTAATATGCGTCATTTTGAAGATTATAATTATGCGCAAATCCCCACATTTGCTGCTAAATATGGCTTTAAGAACACACGTATTATTATTGCTTTTTCTACTATTGCTTCAGCTATTGCTTTTGCAACAGGTGCTTTTGTACTTGGGCTTTCTTGGGGTTTTGTTAGGATAATGATAATTTTTGCAGTGATTGCATTTGGCTTTGCCATTTATAGTATCATTTATCCAAGTGCAAAATCTAATTTTCAGGTATTTAAAGTAGCTTCTCTTTATATGGTTTTTGCTATGATCATTATCATATTTGGATCAATATATATTTAAGATGCCTAGAGTTCACAAATATTTCTTAGTTCTTATTTCAGGATTATTATGGACTGGAGTGGGTTTATTTTTGATAAGATTGGCTTTTAAATGGTTTGCAGAGCTCTCTAGCAATGAAATATATTTTGCCATCGGTGCAGGCTTACTATTAGGAGGTATTATTGCTTATTTTGGTTTTTCTGGACTAGCCTTAAAAAATATCAATAGAATCAATCAGTATCAAAATGCAAAAATTTGTATTTGGGCTTTTCAAAAATGGACTACTTATCTTCTTATTGTATTTATGATGAGCTTAGGTATATTTATGCGAAACACTCCATATATCCCAAAATATCTTTTAAGCCCAATGTATATAGGAATTGGTTCTGCCCTATTCTTTGCCAGCTTTCATTACTATCTCTTTCTAATTAAAAATATAAAGAAATAGATATGCCTAAAGTAAAAATTAATACACTCATTCTAATTACAGGTATTATTTGGCTTTACGCAAGCCTTGTGCTCTTAAAAAGAGCTTATAGTTGGATTGAAATGATGACACTTTTTCAACTTTATATTGGTTTGGCAATAGCTCTTCCATTAGCTGTATTAAAAATATATTTCATCTTTCACAAACTGACGGTTAAAAACATAAAACGAATCCAATCTTTTAAACAAACCAAAATAAGTATTTGGGAATTTCACATAGCAAAAGATAAAATTCTAATCATATTGATGATCTTTTTCGGAATCATCTTGCGCCATACACCATTTATTCCAAAATATATTCTGTTTCCAATATACCTAGGTATAGGTATTGCAATGTTCTATGTTTGGATATTATATTTGAAAACTTTTTTAAAGGAAAAAAAATAATTATTTCAATTAAACCAATTGAGAGTAATCTCATCTAATAGTTGTTAGTAGCAAATAAAATTAAAAATAATAAGAAATGCGAAAATTTACATTAGTATTATTAGCCAGTATTATTAGTATAGGCGTTTATAGTCAAGTAGGTGGATTATCGGCCTCTAAATTAGGAACTCTTTGTGTGACTCCAGTAGCAGAAGGTGCTATAGAATTTGAACCATTCTTTGGTTATGCGAGAGCAACCCATTCTTTCGATCAGAATGGAAATTCACAAGAATTATATTCAACATCGGATTCAAGTATGAATTTTGCAGGATCAGGCTTTCGTTTCAGCTATGGTTTAATAGATAATTTGGAAGTAGGTGTTTCTGTTCCTATCGATGTAAGTGAAGTACGCTTTGGAGCAAAATATAAGTTACCAATCGACGGAAAGTTAACAATGGGTGTATTGGCAGGATATAATGCAGTTGTAGGCAATCAAATAATTGCTAAACACCATGCCATTTACGAAACCACACCCACTTTTGTAGGTGGTGTAATAATTACTTATGATTTTACTGAGAAATTTAGTCTTGATTTTAATGCTCAATATCAAAAACACACTCAAGAAACTATTGGAGGTCATTCCAATGGAATTTTTCTAGATTCTGACTTTGGTTACTATTTATTAGAAAAAATTAATTTCATTTTTGGATTACATTACGATTACAAAATATTTGATGAAAATATAGATGACTCCTATTTATTAACCCTGAATACTGGTATCGCTATTGAAAGAGCAGAGAATTTTATCTTGGTTATCAATGCACCATTTGACCTAATGGGTAAAAATGAATACAGAACAAAAGGATTTGGCCTGGCCTTAACTATTATGTTGGATTAAACAAATAAGTACTTAGAGTACTTAGAGTACTTAAAGTTAATGGATAATAAAGAAAATATAATGCAAAAAACAATTTTTATTAGTGGAGCAATTATAGGTGGTTTAGCTGTTGCTATTGGTGCTTATGGTGCTCATGGGGGAGCAAAATATATGGATGCTGAATCTATGATAACTTTTGGCAAAGCTGTTCGCTATCAAATGCATCATGCGCTGCTCTTATTGGCTGTCGCATTGGCCTATACTCAATGGCCTGATCAAAGAAAGGTGTTAAACTTATCGGCTTATAGCCTTTTAGGTGGCATCTTATTTTTCTCAGGAAGCCTATATCTTATTGTCTTTGCTAAGCTCAATATGGGATATATTACTCCTTTTGGTGGGGTTTTATTTATGGTAGGTTGGCTAAGTTTAGCTTATGCAGCCTACAAACATAAGGTAAGCAATTAAGTTTATTGCTCAAAACAGTTTATCTGTTTTTTTTGAGACCTGTATTATTAGACAAGAAAAAAAGTTAATTGAAACGAAATTCAATTAACTTTTTTTGCTTTATAGAAACATCATTGGGTGATCATACTATATCCATTTCACCAAAGGAAATTCCTCAGGATGAACAATTAAATCTGATTTAGGATACACACGAAAAACATAATCATGTACTCCTGCCCTATTAATTGGAATATTACAGTAATAAGTAGTGATATTTCCATTTCCATTTTCACTTACTTCCAATATCTGTTTATGTACAATAGAAGTTACTTCAGTATCATATTTTCTAGCAAAAAGGATTTCTACTCCAACTTCTTTGGAAGACAAACCATTTAAATCAAGTTCTATTTTTGCTTCAAAATGATCGTTAGTATCTAAAGCATTCTCCTGATTGGTCTGAGGTAAGGTTTCAGAAATAACTTTTATATTATTCCATTGTTGTAAAATATCTTTCTTCCAATTTGTAATTTTGGAAGCATAAGCATATTTATCAGCTCTAATCAAATGCGCTCTTTCAAATAATGAACTATAGAATTTCCTGAAATAATCATCTAGCATCCTTTTCATGGTGAAATTTGGAGCAATTTGAGCAAAAGTATTTTTTATATGCTTAAGCCATTTTTCTGAAATTCCATTTTCATTCTGTTCATAATACAACGGAACCAATTCATTTTCCACCATATTGTAAATAAGTTCAGCATCAAGCATATCTTGCATTCCTTGATTGTTGTAAGTTCGCTTTTCTGCGATGGCCCAACCAGCACCTTCTTTATAGCCTTCGGCCCACCATCCATCAAGAACACTAAGGTTCATTACGCCATTCATCACTGCTTTTTCACCACTTGTCCCAGAAGCTTCCAAAGGACGCGTTGGCGTATTTAACCACACATCTACACCACTAATCAGGTGTTTGGCTAGATCGATATCATAATTCTCAATAAATATAATCTTTCCTTCAAAATCTGGCATTCTTGATATTTCAACAATCCTTTTGATTAAATCTTGCCCGGCTTTATCATGAGGATGCGCTTTGCCTGCAAAAAGAAACTGAACTGGACGTTTTTTATCAGCCAAAAGTTTTTTTAATCTGTCTATATCACTAAATAGCAAATGCGCGCGTTTGTAAGTAGCAAAACGACGTGCAAAACCAATTGTAAGTGCATTTTCGTCTATGTTATTAAGCAGATTAAAAATATGACCTGGCTGTTCATTTCTTTCAGTCATTTCTTTGGTTAATCGCTTTTTAAGATAATCCACAAGCTTTCTTTTTCTAAGCTTATGAATTTCCCAAATACTTTTATCTGGCACATCAAAGATCTTCCTCCATACATCAAAGTCATCTTGTTTTTGTAAGAAATCATCACCAAATAACTCTTTATGAAATTCTTGCCACTCTTTGGCTGCCCAGGTAGGATAATGCACACCATTTGTTACATAATTAATATGTAATTCATCAGGATAATAACCAGGATATAAACTTTTAAACATATCCTGTGATACTTTTCCGTGTATTTGACTTACACCATTCATTTCTTGTGAAAGTTTTGCAGCCAGCACACTCATAGAAAACTTTTGACCGCTTTGATTTTCTACCCAACGACCTAAATTCATAAAGCGCTCCCAATTGATATTCAAACGATGAGCATAATGTGGTATATATCTACGCAACAGATCTTCATCAAAACTATCATGACCTGCTGCTACAGGTGTATGTGTAGTAAACAAAGTGGTTGATCTAACTACCTCAATAGCATCATCAAAATGAAGCTTATGATTATTAACCAGATTATTTAACCTTTCAATACTATTAAAGGCAGCATGGCCTTCGTTGGCATGAAATATGGTCGGTTGAATACCCAATTGATTTAACAAACGAATACCGCCAACACCCAATAATAACTCTTGTTTTAATCTGTTTTCCCAGTCTCCACCATAAAGCTTATGAGTGACTTCTCTATCTTGTGTTTGATTTTCTTCTAAATCAGTATCTAAAAGATAAAGCGGAATACGACCCACATCTACACGCCATATTTTGGCATCCATATTACGACCGGGTAATGAAATGGATATTTTTTCCCAATCACCATTCTTATTACGAACTGGTATTAAGGGTAAATGCGAAAATTTTTGGGGAGAATATTTATCAATCTGATCACCAATGCTAGATATTTGTTGTTTAAAATAACCATAACGATATAATAATCCTATACCCACCATATTTGTATTAGAATCACTCGCCTGTTTTAAATAGTCTCCTGCTAGAATACCCAATCCACCACTAAATATTTTAAGCGTATCGTCAATACCAAACTCCATACTAAAATAAGCTATACTGTCTTTCTCTTTCTTCTTAGCAAGCTCCATATAGCTATTAAAATGCTGCATTACCGATTGGTATCTTTCCATAAAATCAGCATTAACAGTAAGTTGATGCAATAGGTTATATGGCAATTCTTCAAGCATTGGAATAGGGTTCTGTTCTAATTTAAACCATAATTTTTTATCTATAGATTTAAAAAGTTCTCTGGCTTCAGAATTCCAAGACCACCACATATTTTTAGCTATAACCTCTAATCCAGCTATTTCATCAGGCAAAACAGGTTTTATTAATACTTTTTTCCAATGAGGTTGCTGCTGAATACTTAGATTATTAGTTTTCTCAGGTTCTATCTTTATTTTTTGAGGATGTTCCTCTAATTGAGTTGCTGTTTTTTCAATAGCATGATGATAAGCTTCAAAATAATGAATGACCAATTGTGACCATTTTGCTGTTTTGCTTATTTCATAACTTTCTGCAATGCTTTTCTTTCGTTGTGCAGTTGTAGAATGACTCATCTTTAATATCAGGTCAACCAACTGATCTTCTATTTCTTCTGCATTTTCATCATTTCTCGTTAATACGGTAAGACCTGCATTTTTTACATTATATTCTTCGTCTACCCATTTTCCAAAACCAGCCAAATTGGTAGTTACAGATGGTATACCAAAGGCCACACTTTCCAAGGGAGTATAACCCCAAGGTTCATAATAGCTCGGAAAAATACTTAAATCGCATCCCATCAAGACATCATAATACGACATATTAAAAATCCCATCGTTTCCTTTGAGATAAGCTGGAACAAATACCACGGTAAGACCACTACCTCCAATATTATTCAATCCATTTTGATTGCAATAATTAATAATGGCATCTTGTTGCCCATCCATAAGGTTATGAGTCAATCGGGTATCAACAACCTGAGCATCATTGCCTTGTAGCTTTTTAACCAAATTTATATCAGGGCCAAAATGAGCCGTCGGAATTGTAATATAAGCCAAAACATTTTTGCCTTCTTTAATAAGAGGTTTTAGTTTTTTTAAGGCTTGTAAATAAAGATCAATACCTTTGTTTCTATATTCATATCTCCCACTTATGATAGTGATAAAAGTGTCATCTTTAAGCTCTTTTCCAGAAAGAGCTTGACCAATAGCTATCATTTTTTCACGAGCTTTTTGGCGAGTAGCTGTATATGCTTTTCCTTTTGGGACAATACTATTATCGAAACCATTAGGTGTGATGAAATCGGGTTTTTTTCCTAAAAACACTTCACATTCCTTGGCAGTGACTTCGCTTACAGTAGTAAAAATATGCGCATTTTCTGCTGCTTTTCTCTCAAGAGAATATTTTGAACTAAGATTGAATTCCGAAGAAACCATTTCAGGATTATAGGCGTTCATATCATCATACAGATTGAGGCCATTTCCTGCAATAGATCGACCTAGAACAGTAGCATGTGTTGTAAAAACATGAGAAATATGAGGTGCAAAACTATCCAAGTATAAAATTCCTGAACCCGTCATCCATTCATGAAAATGTGCCATTACCTTGGTGCCTACACCCAGATAATAATTATAGAAAGATTCTACTACTTTTCCTGCCGCATAACCAAAAAGTGCTGGTTCAATATAATCCCACTGACCACTTAGAGAGTCCAATTGATAGTTTTCCCACATTTGAGCCAGAATTTCGTTTTTCTGCGGAAACAAGGCTGTGAAGTCAATCAAAATAGCGATGGGTTCGCCCGGAATTTTCCATCGACCTATACGAATAATAATATCATCAGTAGCCATTTGCTCTCGCCACTCTGGAAAAAGATTCGGATCTTCTGAAAACTCGGTATTACCTTCTGTATCTTTATTAAGTTCAGGACCAATAAACATATATTTATCGCCATATTCTGCTTGAATACTTTTTAATTTGCTGGCAATAACGGTGTGAATACCACCTATTTTATTACACACCTCCCACGAGGTTTCGAAAATATAATCTGGTTTAATAATATTCTTCATTTTACACTAATAGTTTTTCTTTGAAATACATAATATCCTAAGGTTTAGGATATTAAAATTTGTATACGTTGCCATGTTTGCTCCAACACATCTTGTGAATGTTTTTTGGTGCTTTCATGATCCTTTAGAGCTTTAAGCTTTCGCTTGCTCAAATATTTTTCAATTCTCTCGTTTTGTTTTTTCTCAATTTGTGATTTAACAACAGAAAGATCTTGTGCTTCGATATCAACAAGGAACTTTTTCAATTGTTTAACGGTTAATTTTTCTATTTCACTCCAATCCAATAAGGTGTTTTTCAACTTATCAGAGTTATTAGATTTTAATTCAGTAAGCCTTATTTGAAAATCAGAAAGCACATTCATATAATTGATAAAAGCCTCATAAGGAGAGGCATAAGGTGTAAAATAATCATGCACATTGCCATCAGAAAACCATTTGGTACACATATAATAAAAATGATCCGAAGCTTGTAGTTTCAACCAATCTATACGCATAGCTTCATCCTGGCATTCCTTCATTTGAGGCGCCAATTCATATAATTTATCAAAAGCTTCATCTTGCATTTCATTACCTAGCCAAGCAGATAAATCTCTTTCTTCATCGGCCCAACTAATAGGATAAGGCACATGTAATTTTGAAACAGCCTTAGCTTCATTTGCGACTTCTGATGGTGTTTTGAAAGTGAATTCTCCATCTTCAATAATCTTATCTGGCAATACTCGCATAAAATCAAATATACCCGTTTGAGCCCATTGATGTTCTCCAAAAGTTTCGTAATCCATAAAAAGATTAATCACTTCCTCTTCTGGATTTGTATTCTTAAGCCAGCCTAAATATTTCTCAGTTGTTAAAGGCCATTCAGGCCAATCTTGAGTAGAAAATCTAAAAGCAATATCATCACTTAATCTAAAATTCTTGAGTAGTAATTTTACATCTTTTTTGTAGGCATGTTGATAAACATAATTGGGGCTTTTCCATCCCAAGATATGTTTAGCACCTTCAGTCAAAATAGTTTTAAAGCCCAAATCATTCACGGCTTCACCTATTTCATCGGAATAAATAAGTTCTGTATTACGAAAAACTTTTGGTTCTACTCCAAAAAGCTCTTTAATCTTAGCTCTATGTTGATTTACTTGAGTTTTAAACTCATCCACATTTTTTAGTGACGCCAAAGAATGGGCATAAGTTTCTGCAAGAAATTCCACATTACCAGTAGCTGCTAATTTTCGAAAACTCTCCAAAACTTCTGGAGCATATTGCTCAAATTGTTCAATAGCCAATCCAGTAATTGAAAAACTCACTTTAAAATCCTTGCCATGTTGTTCTATTAAGTTGAGCAAGAGCTGATTCATAGGAAGGTAGTTTTTTTGAGCTACTCTTTCCATAATACTTTTATTAAGATATTCGTCATCATAATAATGATCGTGACCCATATTAAAAAAACGATATTTTTTAATTCTATACGGTTGGTGAACTTGAAAATAAAAACAAATAGAGCGCATAATATATTTTTTTTCAGTATTATTTTTCTAGATTTTTGGCATACAATTCTTTAATCTTTTTTGCGGCATATTCCCATTTAAGGTTATCCACTTCAATTTTTCCTTCTTTAATAAAAAGTTTAGTTAATGATTTATAATGCAATAAACCATATATAGCATCAGATAGGCCATCTACATCCCAAAAATCGACTTTAAGTGCATATTGGAGGACCTCAGCCACACCTGATTGCTTACTAATAACAACAGGCACATCACTTCTCATAGCCTCTAAGGGAACAAGTCCAAACGGCTCTGATACTGATGGCATTACAAACACATCACTGAGCATAAACATACGATCTACATCTTCACCTTTTAAGAAACCAGTAAAATGAAACTTATCAGCAATTTTTAGTTCAGCAACACGCCTAATTAATTGGTTCATCATATCACCATTTCCTGCCATTACAAAACGAACATTATTATCTTTTTCAAGAATTTTTTTCGCAGCTTCAACAAAGTACTCAGGTCCTTTTTGAAATGTTAATCGACCCAAAAAAGTAACTACTTTTTCTTTCACTACTTTTTTAACTTTCAGGTCCTCTTTTTCAACAGGTTCTATAGCATTATGCACCGTAACCACTTTTTCAGCAGGGATACCATATTTTTTGATAACAGTATTACGCGTCAGGTTACTAACGGATATAACTAAATCCGCTTGTTGCATACCACTTTGTTCCAGATTAAACACTTCTGAGTTTACTCTCCCTTCTCCACTTCTGTCGTATTCTGTAGCGTGCATATGAACCACTAAGGGCTTTCCACTCACTTGTTGAGCAGCTATACCAGCTGAATAGGTGAGCCAATCGTGGGCATGTATAATATCAAAATCATACTTTTGAGCAATGCTAGCACCTACTAAAGCGTAGCGTGCAACTTCTTCCATTAGGTTTTTACCATATTTACCAGTGAAATTATATTTTTCTCCAAGAATTAAATGTTCTTTTTCCTTCAGCGTTTTTCCTTCGTCTTCATGTAGTTTTTCAAATTCCTCTGGGTCGATATAGGGCATTATATTACTGCCAATTTCCAGATATGTGAGTTTATTCCAGAATTCTTGAATTTCTTTACTCTTATAATTAACAGGAATATCGCTGGCATTAACTATGCGAACAGCCCGCTGATCCTCATCTCCATAGGCTTTTGGCACTACAAATAACACTTCTACATCATGCTTAACCAATCCCTTGGTTAAACCATAAGAAGCTGTCCCTAAACCACCTGTAATATGTGGTGGGAATTCCCAACCAAACATCAAGACCTTCATTTTGTTATTTTTTGTTCACTTTCCATTTTATCCATCAACCAAATCACTCTACGCATTTCGGCAACACTCCATGCTTGTGATATGGTACCTTTACCTAAATGAGGTGGGTCGCCATTATAAAGTTCTGATATTGTTCCAATACCGTGCACCATCATTTCTTCTTCAAAACCAGCTACAATATTTTTAATCTCTTGCAAGCCAGATTTTCCATACACTTTCAAATAACCTTCCGTAAAAGCACCTAAAAGCCATGGCCAAGCTGTTCCTTGATGGTAAGCTAAATCACGTGTTTCGATATCACCTTCATAAACAGATTTATAATTTACATTTTTTGGTGATAAGCTTCGAATACCACGGGGAGTAAGTAATTCTTGTTTTACAATATCAATAATCTTCTTTTTTTGATCCAAGCATAGAGGAGAGTGAGGTAAAGAAGCCGCCAGAAGCATATTAGGTCTTACATCACTGTTGGAATAGTCATTCGAAACATAATCATAAATAATATCTCGATCTAAAAATTTTTCAATAAAAGCATCCTTGATAATATCTTTTACTGGATTCCATCCCAATACAAAGCGAACATCTTTATTTTTTATGGCTAAATCCAAAGTAAATGATACGGCATTATACCATAATGCATTTACATCAATGGTGTAACCAGGTCGTTGTGTCACTGGTTTTCCATGAAGAACAGCATCCATCCAAGTTAAGGGAGTATTCTCTTTTTCGGCAAAAACCAACCCATGTTCATCCATATACAAACCCATTTCCGGAATCCCATTGCGATAACGGTTTAGAATTTGTTTCATCAATTTTCCATATTTACGCCACACCCAACTATCATCACCAGTAAATTCAATATATTGCTGAAGACTACGAAAGAACCACAAAGAAGTATCTGCTGAAAGATAGTCTATATCATTCCCTTTTCCTTTATTTGGGAATAAATCATCTTTCATTTCTTTTATCAAGGTATCCATAATACCTTTATATAGTCTAGTATCGCCTTGAATCAGAGTAATTCCTGCTAAACTAATTAGCGTATCCCTACCCCATCGCCCTAACCAAGGTAAACCAGCTGACAGTTCGGTATGATAAGCGTTTTTGCTTACAAATTGTTGAGCTGCATTATACAGATTATTTTTAAAACTATCGCGAGGCACTCTTTTTCGTAATTCAGTATTAAAACTACGCATAAAAGTACGTGGGTTTCCTTCATCTATAGCCGCTTGGAAGAATACACTTTCCCCTTTTTTAATAGAGAATTCGAAATAGCCCGGAACCAACAAATCCTCGTGTGAAGCGTATCCTCTACGCTCTTCTTTCATATATTCTATATTCTTATTCCAAGTAGGTTGATGAAAGTATTTTACATCAGTGTTAAACTGCATATATAAGGGTGTAAAACCATCATACATTTGCATTTTAATACCATTTGGCACTGCTTGATAATTGGTGTTAGCATATTCATTTTCAGAAGTTAACTCGTGCATACTCCTAAAAGCTAAAAATGGTTTTATTTTTAATGTAGTAGGTGAATGGGCTTCTACCAATGTATATTTGATAAAAATACGTGCTAAAGATTCACTAAAAATCCGTTCTATAGTTAATACTACTCCACCCACTCTATAGGTTAGTTTGGGAATAGGATCCGACTCAAAATGGCGAATATATTTATGTCCCTTTGGTGCATACTGCCCACCTTTATATTTATGTATCCCCAAGTTAAACTCCGCATCGTGTTGTACAATAGTTACGTCGGCATTGGATAATAAAACATAATTGATATTATTGAAATTCTTTTGAGGGACCACTAAAAGTCCATGATACTTTCGCGTATTGCAATTGACAATGGTAGAACTAGCATAAGAACCATTTCTATTGGTACGCAGTAATTCTAATTTCAATGCATATTCCAAATTGGTCAATTGACCTTTGCCTATCTCTATATAACTCATACTCAGTAAGATAAATTAAATAAACTGTTTGTTTTTATTAGCTAGTAACAATAAGGGTTAAACCCAAAACTATTAAGTAATTAACGCAACAAAGATATTCTATTTTAAAGGATGGGCAATGAAAAAACAGTAATAATAACAATAAATTTATTTTCAAACGATTGCAGAAATATTTTCTACCAGAAATACACAATTTATGATGAAAAATAGCGAATTTTTATGTGATTTCATTGCTAAGCGTCATTAGGGCTTTATAAGTTAAATTTGTTTGAAGTTTATGTTAAATAGGAATACGATAACTGAATTTTAATAAAATAACATCGTGTGGAAAAATGGCAAACATGCGGTTTACATCAGGAGAGAATTCTAAGGGAAGTTGTTCGGTATCAAAATACCCATCTTCTCGAGCTTGACTCCAGACTAGGAATACCGTACTTCCTGGCAAATATTCCCACCGCAGCACCATGTTTGATTGAAAAAAGACAAACTTAAAATCTGGATCTGGCATATCTACATCTGCTACTCCATCACCATCTAAATCTACTCCATTATTTTCGTCAGGTGTTACAATTTCAAAACGATCATGATAATTCTTGGCTTTAGAATCGCCTACCCATTTATAATTAGAATAGGTTCCTGTTGAGACAAAAGGTTGTCCGTAATACTGCAAACTCAAATCAGGTGTAAAGCTATAATCAATTCGAAATTCCATCAAAAAAGTTTCTTGATTTATTTCAGCTAAAAAGTATTGGTCTTCTCCTTCAAAATCCTGACTCGTAACATATTGCAAATTATTTCTATTGAAGCCCAAATAGGGTTCTACAGAAAGTTTTAATCTATCAGAAGGTCGATAGGTGATACCTAGGCTGAAATTGTTTTGTTTTCTGTATTGATAATGACCAAAAGTTTGTGACATATGCATTTGTAATGCTATTTTTTTACGCCGATCGGTACCTACTACCATCCAATAACTCAAGCCATAAGGGACGACAAAAATAGGTCCTCCACGAAGCAATGTTGTTGATTGTGTTACTCCACCAAAATTTATTCCACTACCAGCATACCAATAATTGGTAAAGTTGACAAAAGCATTCAGATTACCTCCCATTCTAATATGAACCCTATCAAAATTCCAAGAATTCCAATAGGCGAAACCCACGTTGAATTGCCGCAAAATACCAACTGGTTTTGGGCTGGTATATCCTAACCAATTTATTTGAGATATATTGTCAGCATTTTGCATAAAGCCAATATCATTCAACTCTAATCCAGGTGAAATCCAATTTACCCAAGTCATATAATTCCATCCACTATGAGTGAATTTCCCAAAACTTGCATATCCACCATGACCACTTAATGATGTTCTATTGGTATCCAATCGGTTTTTAATAGCATCTGGTCGTTGGTAATAGCGCTGTGATGAAGTTTGTAAATGCATCATGGCTGCAGAATCTCCACTTACCCTACTTCCGGTAAATTTAAAACTGAAATTATATTTTCTATCATTCCAAGAATGATCAAAATTAACGCCTCCGGTTTGTGCATTTTTTGGTAAAACCTTTAGATAATCCTCTTTTATCACTCTATTTGTAGAAGTGAACATTCCTCCTACTTTAGTATTTCCTTGGTCAAATTCTTGTTCAACGCGACCCACAAAATAATTGCTTAAGGGTTCTACAACAGCTTTTTCAATATCCCCACCTTCATTCCGTACTTGAGCTTTTTCTTCTCTTGTCACACTCTCTAAGATTCCAATAGACAATCCCTTCTTGGTTTTTCCTGATATTTTTGCAGCACCCAGTATAGTCGTATTTTCAGGCATTTTCACCTCATCATAATCTGGATAATACTGAGGTGTTCGTCCAATCCTACGACTATAAAATAAACCCGTATTTGATTCATCCCCATCGCCAGGCTCTACAGAGAATTCATATATATTTCTTCCTTCCACAAAAAATGGTCTACGCTCTTCAAAGTAGGATTCAAAAGCTGTAAGATTTACTTCAGAAGGATCAGCTTCTACCTGACCAAAATCAGGATTAATGGTTAAATCCATGGTGATATTATTACTTAAACCAATTTTAGCATCTACCCCTGCTCTGGCCTTCCACTCCTCACCTGGATATAAAGAGGAACCTTCCTCTTTATTGTAATGTTCGTAAGAGCCCACTACATAAGGCGTGATATCAAATTGTCGTTTTGGTTTTAACTGACTTAAACCGTGCAGTTCACCAAATTTACTCACATAACCTTGCTCTTCATTATTAATGGCCTGCCAGAGGCTTCTTTCATCTTTACGAAAAAGCATTCTTTTTACTTCCAAACCCCACACTTGCGCACTATCACTTGAAAAACGTAATTGTGTTAGTGGAATTTTAAATTCCGCAATCCAACCTAAATCATCTATACTGGTTTTTAGATACCAAATAGGATCCCAGCTATCATCCCAATTATAGCCATTTTGAGTTATTCTTTCATCGGCTTTTACCCCTGCTACTGTTGCACTAAACGAATATGCAGTAATAAAATCATGATGACTATCAATATTTATCTCCACAAAATCTCCTTCAAAACCATCGCGGCGCGACATTCGGCTTACAATTTCCTCTGGTACACTATCAAAAGCACGTATAGCTACATATAAATAATTATCATCATAAATTATCTTGAAGCTTGTAGATTGTGAAGGTTTTTTTCCATTATCAGGTTCAAATTGAGTAAAATCTCCTGACCACTCTACTACATCCCACGCTTTATCATCCAAAAAACCATCAATTTTTGGAGTCTCAAAATCAAATCTATTGGTCTGATAAACACGTTTTTGAGCTTGAGATTGCACGACAACTATAAAAAGGAATAAAATGAAAACAATTCTCATAAAATAGTTTTTGGGATTTTAATCAATTAATATACCACTTTCCATGACCATTTGACAAACAAATTGTTACAAATATAACGAAAAAAACTTTTTAAGTTCCAGTGTTCAAAATTACCATTAGGATGTTCGGTTTCGTACAAGTATATTATTTGCTTGCTGAGCTTGCTCATGCATAAAGACTTACTCTTTGAAGGAGTAGTCAATTGAATAAGTATATTTTCTAGTTTGCATTTTATTGTTGACAATTAATAAGGATGATATAGCTAAAAAGTATTATCTTTGAAATAGCAATGAAATATGGCAAAAACTCGCGTTTCCCTGCTTTTTGGGGACCAAATTACGATTGGACTCCAGATCAGGATCATGGTGGTATATTAATGAAAACATTTCAATCTATGCTTTTACAAGCCGATCCATATTCAAAAAAAATATACTTACTTCCAGCATGGCCTAAGGATTGGGACATTGATTTTAAGTTGCATGCTCCATACAATACCATCATCGAAGGAAAAGTAAAAAATGGAAAAATCGAAACACTACAAGTAACTCCTGCATCAAGGGAAAAAGATATTATTATCCTAGGAGACCAAAATTCAGATAATCATTAGTACTTTATCAAATAAAAAGAAAAATACATTACCCAACAATTAAGACTAGTCTTTCACTATTTTTTTATAGATTATTTCTCCGGAAGTATCTTGTAAGCCTATAATATATATTCCTTTTGGTAATGTTGACAAGTCTATTTTCTTGTGATTAGTCATATCTTTTATTTCAAGCAACATCTGCCCTTCAAGATTGTAAATCCTTGTACTTCTTGGCAATTCATTTGTATTTATTGCAGAAATCATGATATAGTTATGGAAAGGATTAGGGGCAATTATTAAATGATTATGACTCCATTCGTCTATACCATCATAAAATTCCAAATATAGGGTATCGGAATATTTGATGCAATCCACTTCGGGTTCTACTACCGATACCACAATCCCGTTGGCAATATCTTCGTTGGTGAGTCCACTTACAGTAAAAGTAAGTTCACCTTCATTGCCCATCTGCGTAGCAAAAATCTGCTCACCATTAATCTGCTGCAAGCTATAACTCCAAATATCTTTAGTATCCTGCACATGTATAACAATATCCTCTCCTGGTTTTGGGATAGTATCATCTATACTTACTTCGGGGCTAATTACAGGGCAAATATCTTTTACTTTCAATAATAATGTTGCATAAGAGGGACCCCAAGTTGTTATATAAATTTTACCTTCTTTGCTTACAGCAAAATCTGTAGCAAATTCATTTGTGCCATAATCAAAATGTTTTTTCTGGAGCAAATCACCATCTAAGGAATACTTTAATAAAGAAGCATCTTGACTGCCAGAACCTGTTTGTGCCAAGACAAGAATATTGGTATCTTTGTCTAGGTGGATCCTTATAAAATCTGTGATACCGTTTGATATTCTGGCATAAGTCTTATCCCATATTACATTTCCTGCAGTATCAGTGCGTACAATATTTCCAATAAGAGTCGTTAAACTATTAGGATTTGGAGCTTGGCCACACATGATATATCCCTGATTATTTGGTAAAATAAGAATATCGTTAGCATGTTCATTTGTACCATCTTTCTGATAGATGATAAATTTAGTAAGATGTGCGGTGTCGTTCCGTAATTGTACTTTGGCAAAAACCATATCTGAATTTACAGCACTTCCAATATCATAATCTCTAAAGCCTGCGAGCACATAAGTGGAATCGTTAATACTTTCCATACCTCTGAATTGACCCTCCATATGATTCCCATCTGGATCAACAAAGGCTGTGTCCCAAATAAAATTCCCAGTATTATCTAATTTTCGCAGAGCGAAACATAAGCCAACATAATAATCGTAAAGGTAGGATGCAACCAAATATCCACTATCAGGAGTTTGAACAATATCATTTCCTCCTTGGTATCCCTGCTCTGCACTTTGCATAGTTATATTCAATATTTCGCCAGCATCAGTAAGCTGTGTAAAAAACGTTTTTCTTGAGAAGTATTCGAAAGTCCCAATAGTGATAAATCTATTTTGCTGATCGATAATGATTCGATTGATACCACTATTAGCATCATTATATTGTTCCTCGGCAAAAGTAGTAAATATCTCCTGACCAGCTGAATCAATTTTCGAATAGTAAAACAAACCATAGCCCGGTTTTTGTCCTTTTCCGGCTATATAAAAATTATCGTCAGGAGTTGTTAATATAGCAGCTCCCCATTTTCTTTCTCCTGTGCCTTCTAATGGTTTATACCATTCCTGAATAAATTTTTGAGCAAAAAGATTGGTAGAAAAAATAAAAATTGTGAGTAATGTGTAAATTGTTTTCATGATACTTAATTTTAGTTTGATAAAAATAATAAATACCTCCATGACTAATATCGTACCTCACAATAACAGCAGACCAATGTTGCTGTTATAAAATTAATAAATCAGAATTTATTAATACCTCATTAGCCTTGTATTCAGTTTCTGGCTATCAGTTTCCATTTTAATAATATAAATATCTTTTAGTAAATTTGAAAAATTAACTCCTTCTACTTCTCCCCTTTTAAAACCAAATTCTTTTACTCAAAGCCTCTTTTTCAAATTGGTCGAAGATAGTGTAGTTCTTAGTGTTTTGATTTCATAATCTATGATTATAAGTAAATATTTATCAGATGAAAACATTTGAAATATTGGTTTGTGAGATGAACTTTCATTATTTTCATCAGGGATAAAGCCAAAGGTAAATAAAATAATTATCAATTAAAAGAATTTGAATACCTATTATTTATACTAATTCT
>JAOZUW010000191.1 GCA_029938465.1 Bacteroidales bacterium
TTTCTGTACTTATGCTACTATACGTTTTCATCGTATACTTAATCTATGACAAATATGTCCATTAAGGCTATCAATCATCTTCCGTATCGCAATATAGAAGCCGGATTTTCTTTAGATGCCAATCAGGTCTTTATGCCAATGCTTAAAATACCAATTAAAAAAGAAAATACTGCTATAAGTATAAAAGGTAAGGGTAAGCAATCAATTCGAAAAGCGAAGATCGATATTATAAAAAAGTAAAGCTCAAAAAAAGACTAAGTCCATTTAAAAGAAATGGCATCAACCATTTGCAATATATATTCAGCAATAGTATTGGTTATGGCTACATCTTCACTCCTACCTATAATGTATACCAGAAAGAAAATATAAATACCGCTTAATGCTATTGCCTTTTTTAATCCCATAGTTTTTCCAGATAGATAAATAACAAAAGCTACTACCGTTAAAAGAAGCAGAAACATTCTTAATTCACTACTTTCTAAAATAGTATCGGGCGACATTTGAATGGGCTGGTATATTAATGTATACAGAAACAAAGGTAAACCCAAAGCAAAACTGATATCAAAAATATTACTACCTAAAGCATTAGATACTGCATCGTCATAGCGACCATTTTTTGCATCTCTAATTGAAAGAATGGTATCGGGTACACTAGAGGCTGCTGAAGCAATAATGACAGCTAAAAACATGATAGGCAACTGATAATGATGCCCTATTTGCTCAATAGAATAGACCAATAACAAACAAGCTAAAGCAATAATACTAGTAGATACCACCAATAATGCCCATGCATTTTTAGTAGTGATTTTTTTATTGCCCAAAAATAAGGAAGACAAATTGAGCGTAAAGAAACTCTTAAATAAGGGGAGTTTTTCTATATTTAAATGATAATCAGCTATTTCGTCACGCTTAGTCTTTTTCATACTACCCAAAGTATAAGTTGCATAAATAGCGTAAACCATCATTAAAATAGCACCGTGTACCCAAGTTAACGAATCTCCACTAATCATTATAATAAGTATTAATTCAGCTAATATTAAAGCAATACCATCACGAAGAAATACCTTTCGGCTTACCGAAATATTTTTGGCAATACCTGCAAAAACAACCACAAATATAACCGCAGCAGGAATTATCATACCGTTAAAAATAGCACTTCCGGCAGTAGTGCCTATTCCTCCACTAAAACCATCTTCATCACCCAAATAAAACAGAAAAAAGAAAGTGGTGAGCAATTCCGGCATAGAACTAGCAACTGCATTAATAGTAGCTCCTTTAACACCTTCTGTAAGGTGACGCCCTAGATAACTTGCCGCAACCTCAAAACCATCACTAGCTCGCCAAATGACAACACAAGTAATAATTATATAAAGAGACAGTAAAAGAATACTCATAAGATTACTAAATAAAGAAAGGCAAATTTAATAAAAATGAGCATAAAAACAATGAAGCAACAATTTAGATAGTCCATTGGGATATTAGTTCTTTATCATCTGAAAATCGGTAAATTACTGATGTTATTTTTTCAAAAAATACTAAAATATATGCGCTAATATTATATTTTTGTCGCTTCATCAAGTTTTTATAAACTTGTTTGAATGAAAAGAAAAATTTTCGTGTTTTAATCAAATGTATTTAAAAATATAGGATTATGTTTAATAAGATGATAGCAGGTATTTTGCCCTATATGCCAAAGAAATTAGTTTGGATATTTTCAAAAGAATATATTGCAGGAGAAACTATTGAGGAAGCCATTAAGGCTGCTAAAAAACTTAATGATAAAGGCATATTGACGACCATAGATGTGTTGGGTGAATTTATTGAAAACCTAGATGAAGCAGAAACTAATAAGCTTGAATATTTAGAGGTAATAGAGGCTGCCGAAAAAGCAGGGATTGATGGTAATTATTCTCTTAAACCCACCTCTTTTGGTTTGCTTATTGATAAAGAAGTGGCTTATAAACATATCAGAGAAATTATAATCAAGGCGGCAGCGTATAAAAACTTTGTGAGAGTAGATATGGAAGATAGCCCATGTACAGATTTGGAAATAGAGCTATTCCGTAAACTCAAAAAAGAATTCCCAAAAAATGTTGGCCTTGTGCTTCAATCCTATATGCGACGAACTCTTGATGATATTAAAGATTTAGAAGATGTTCACTCTGAAGAAACTCCTGTAAACTATCGATTATGTAAAGGTATTTATGTAGAGCCAGTGGAGGTTGCTTTTAAGGATTATCACGAAGTAAATGATCACTTTTTAGAAGAGTTGGAATATATGATGCAAAAAGGCATGTATCCTGCTATTGCCACTCATGACAAACCCTTAGTTGATGGTGCTTTTAAGCTTATTGATAAATACAATTATGGAAAAGAACAATATGAGTTCCAGATGCTCTATGGTGTTACTCCGGCTCTTCGCCAAATGATTATGAATAAAGGCCATCGTATGAGAGTTTATGTTCCTTTTGGTAAAGAATGGTTTGGCTATTCTACACGTCGCTTAAAAGAAAATCCGGGTATGGCTACACACTTAATCAAAGCTTTATTTGTAAAGGGGTAAAGAGTCCTTAAACTATTGTTGCTATTTTAAGAAACTTATCTTAAAACTCCTTAATCTACTGTAAGTAATCTGCATATTTGTTTATCTTTACAGCCTTAAAAATATACTATGAAGAGATTTATACTACTTTCTATTTTGGTAAGTTTATTACTATCCACTCAAGCTCAAACAACGCGCAGAATGGCTCCTGATTCAATTTTTGCCATTACCATGCAACAAGATACTTTATCTTTAGATTCCTTAAGAGATCAGTACCCATTTGTAATGCTTGAGTTTTTCTTTGCTGAAAGTGAATTATGCAAAGAAACATCACCAAGTATAAGTCAAGCCTATAAAGATTTGGGTTATAATAATAATGATGTATTTATCTTATCTATAAATGTAGATAATAATAATGCTGAATGCCAACATTATATAGATACTTTATTGTTGGAAACGCCAATGGCTTCCGGTTTACAAGGAGGTGGAGATATTATTGCCGATAGCTTTAATATTCAATCATATCCAACAGTTATACTTATTGGAGCTGATAGTATAGGTGAAGAGATTATTTCTATCGACACTGCAGATAATGATGATATTGACACCACCTGGGGAAATTACAATTACAATATCCAAGAAAATGATATATGGCCTATATATAGCTCTAATGATATTCTAGAGGTTTTAGCAGGATATGGAATAACAGGCTTATTTGCTGCACCTAAAACAAAAGATGTGGCTTTTCTAATATATCCTAACCCCAATAATGGACAGTTTTTTGTTAGAAATGAAGATTTAGAACCAAATCAAAGCTTTGAATATCAGATTGTTGATATAAGCGGCAAGGTGCTACAAGAAGGTAAGCTCAGTCATTCCACCGAAAACAGTGTAAATATCACAGGCTTAAGAACAGGTATCTATTTTTATAGAATAAAAACAGAAAATAAATACTTCACACAAAAACTTATTATTCAATAAACAGCCAACTCATTCTTTTTTGCTATCTTGGCGCTAATAATAAACAATAGCTTCATGAAAACAGTCCATCTTCAAATTAAAATAGAGGAATACGAAAGTATTGATGAACTCACCTCCGATGATCGTATATTATTGGAAAAAGCTTGGCTTGCTTGCGATTCGGCCTATGCGCCTTATAGCAAATTTAATGTTGGTGCTGCTGTTTTATTAGCCAATGGCAAAATCGTTAGTGGAAATAATCAGGAGAATGCGGCCTATCCCAGTGGCCTTTGTGCCGAAAGAGTGGCTATGTATTATGCCTCAGCGCATCATCCTGGTGTAGCCATGAAAGCTATTGCTGTAGCTGTAAAATCAGATGTGGTTTCTTTAAAAGATCCTGCCAGCCCTTGTGGTTCCTGCCGACAAGTAATGGCAGAATATGAAAACCTCTATCATACCAAACTGCGTATCATCTTGGGTAGTCCACATACAAAAATACAAATTCTGGAAGGCATTGCTAGTTTATTGCCACTTACTTTTTATGCCGAAGGTTTAAAGAAATAGAAGTCTTGAAGATTTATAAATAAGCTTTATTGGTCTCAATCGTTAGTTAAAACCCTGCCTCGCCATCCCTATCGGGAGGA
>JAOZUW010000192.1 GCA_029938465.1 Bacteroidales bacterium
AACCAACTATAACTACCAATGAGAAAAATATTCATCATCAGTATTTTATACATTATAAGTAGTAATGTTACATCACAAGAAATAAAAATACTCGCCAACTATTCTAATAGTGGCTATCAAAAATTTCGTTCCAATTGGGGATACCAAGTTGCATATGATCAATATACAGAGAAACAACACAAATACGGCATTGGCTTTTCGCAAAGTTTTTATCATCAATACTACGAATACATTTTCGCCTCAGATGCTGATGGAATAGATTATTACAGGAAAGCACAAGCAAAAAACAGTCTTATTTCTACTGATTTGCATTATCTTTTTCAAATTAATTCTACTAAAAACTCAACAACTTACATAGGTCCGGGTTTAAGTTTTAATTTTTTTCATATTGATGAAGAAATTGAAGAAACAGAATACCAAACAACTAGCGAAGTAAAAATCTATAATTTAAACTATTGGGATATTTTGCGACCGGGATTAGGTTTTATAATTGAATATGAACATCAAGTATCAGACATGCCATTTTTCATCAACTTCTCTACTTTCCCTCAAATCATTTTTTATACTATGCCCAATACCAAAGGCAGCAGCACCCCTACTTTTGTTCCTCTGATTTCAGTAAATTTGGGTTTAAGTTATCGGTTTGGGAATGAATAGAATCCCTTTAACTCAAAACATCTGCCATTGTAAAAACTCCTTTTTTACTTATTAACCATTCAGCCGCAACAATGGCACCTATGGCAAATCCTTCACGATTAAACGCTTCATGCCTTAGGCTAATTTTGTCAATATCTGACTGGTAATCAACAATATGTATTCCTGTAACATTTTCAACTCTATCGTATGTAATAGGTAAAATATTTGGGCTTGTTTTCTCTTTTATTTCTTGAAGCAAGTAGTTTTTGTATTTTTCATGATTATCTAATATACCCTGAGCTATACTAATAGCCGTTCCTGAAGGAGCATAAAGCTTTTTCGTATGGTGAATATCATGAAACGAGGCTTGATATTCTGGGAATTTAGACATCAATTGAGCCGAATATGCATTTATCTTAATCATCAAATTTACCCCCAAACTAAAATTACTAGCCCATAAAAATGCTCCTTCATTTTTTTTACAAGCGCTAGTTAATTCTTCTAAATCTTCATACCATCCTGTAGTACCTACTACTACTGGCAAATTCATCTTTAAGCAAGTAAATATATTTTCTTTGGCTACTTCTGGAATACTAAAATCAATAGCAACATCTGCTTTTTTTAAAGCTTGTTGTTTTTCTTTCCAGTCAATTTTGTCATCAATAAAAACAACAATTTCATGAGATTTCATAAGAGCAATTTTCTCAATCTCTTTCCCCATTCGACCATATCCTAAGAGTGCAATCTTCATAAAACCTTATTGTTTATTCTACTGATAATTTATAACGCAATCCTATTCCTGGTATGACTCTAATTCCTGAATTAGTAGGTATATACTGTGGCTGAATTTGAATACTTAAATCTTCATCAACATCGTATTCATATAGGTGAGCATCTACAGAAGCATCAACTATTTGCAAAATATAAAAAACACCTGTAAGAATATAGCTTAACTCTAAATTACTTTGATAATACTCTCTCTGATCTAAAAGCTGTTCACTGGTATAGCTACTAACCAAGTCATTTTCAGACTCCTGCCCTTCAGGCAATTCCATACTAATAGCATAGGCTTCTCTAAACCTATTATAATCATATTTGTTTTGTGCAATAAGAAATGCTAAAGTGCTGAACCCAGCATATATAATTGGGATTTTCCAGTACTGCCCATTATAATATTGACCCAAACCTGGTAATGCAACCGACATCCATGTAGCTTTTACAGGAGAATGATCGGGAAAATAACGATAAACGGTATCGGGATGTTCAGAAAGAGTAGTAGACTGGGAACTACCTACAACTGGAATAAAAAGCATTAAAACAAAGCCTAAAAAGAATATAGGAAATGCACTATTCCTTTGATTCTTTCCAGAAATATTAGCTTTATATTTAATCGTATCAGGCATTATTTTTTTCCATAAATAACATTATATTATGCAGTGCTTCTTCAGACGAAAAATCAATCAACAGTTTGCCTTTTCCATCTTTATTTATTTTCACTTGCACATTACTATTTAAAGCTTTGGAAATTCTAGTCATATATTCTTTTGCATACTCGGGCATTTCAGTAGTAGTTACTACACTAATCTTTCCAAGAGGATTTAATAAATCCTTTACTAGCTTCTCCACTTCTCTAACTGATAAGTTGTTTTCTATTATTTTTGCCAAAATACGCAATTGTGTCGATGTATTTTCAACATTTATCAAAGTACGTGCATGACCCATTGTTATCTGATTAGAACTAAGTGCTATTTGTACTTCTGCAGGTAATTTAAGCAAACGAATATAATTAGTAATGGTACTTCTGTTCTTACCTATCCTTTTACTCAATTGCTCTTGTGTTATTTTACATTCGTCAATAAGACGTTGATAGCTGATACCTATTTCTATAGCATTAAGGTTTTCTCGTTGTATGTTTTCAACTAAAGCCATTTCAAGCATTTGCTCGTCATTGGCCACACGAATATATGCAGGGATAGTTTTTTGACCAGCCATTTTACTAGCCCTATAACGTCTTTCTCCTGATATAAGCTGATATTTATCAAAACCTAATTTCCTAACAGTTACTGGTTGTATAATCCCTTGTTTTCGTATTGAAAGGGCCAGTTCTTCCAGAGATTCCTCTTCAAAATCGGATCGAGGCTGAAAAGGATTAGCTTCAATTTTCTCTAATTCTATCTCTGCTACAGCACCTACTACATAATTACCAGAGATATCAGATGACGTGATATCAGTATCAGGACTTGATAAAATGGCATCTAAGCCTCTTCCCAAAGCTCTTTTTTTACTCATTTGTAATTTTCTTTTGATCCTGACTCATAGCAGTCATATCGTTTTTCTGTAATACTTCACGTGCTAAGTTTAAATAATTAACTGCTCCAGTACTCGAGGCATCATGCATAATAGCTGTTTCACCAAAGCTTGGGGCTTCTCCTAATTTAGTATTCCTATTAATAAGTGTTTTGAAAACCATTTTCTGAAAATGGGTTTTCACCTCTTTTACTACCTGCTTTGATAAACGCAACCGGCTATCATACATAGTTAACAAAATACCTTCAATATCTAAATTATTATTCAACCGAGACTGAACAATCTTTATTGTATTAAGCAATTTCCCAAGTCCTTCAAGAGCAAAATATTCACACTGTACAGGAATAATTACTGAGTCGCTGGCGGCTAAAGCATTTACAGTAATTAAGCCTAAAGATGGAGAACAATCTATAATAATAAATTCATATTCTTCTTTAATTTTTTTAATCGTATGAGCTAGCATATATTCACGATTAGGCTTGTTAATCATTTCAATTTCTGCTCCAACTAAATCGATATGTGCAGGTATTATATCTAGATTTGGAGTAGAGGTTTTAATAATAATATCATTTGGGTCAATATCATCCATCACACATTCATAAATGCTCGTTTGAACATTCTTTGGATCAACACCTAATCCACTTGTTGCATTTGCTTGTGGATCGGCATCTATCACCAATGTTTTGCGCTCTAATACTGCAAACCCTGCACCAAGGTTAATTGCTGTTGTTGTTTTACCTACGCCACCCTTTTGATTGGCAATAGAAATTATTTTACCCATAAAATTAATTATTTTGTATGGTACAAAAATAGAATATTCTATCATATGGTCACGTTTTTTTTGTTAACATATAGATCAGGCATTGTTAGCTTCAAATTAAATAAAATCAAGCATAGCAGCATCATTAACAAACTTATGGTTAATGACTCTATTAGTTCCATTAATATTTTAATATCCCTACCCTAAGGAAAAGGTATATTTTAATACTATCGTATATCTTTTCTTAATATATTACAAGAAAACAGGAGCTCATACGTCAGAATAGAAGTTTATATTTTTGTCATTTCAGGATATAATAAGTTTCGTTTTATACTTTTTAACTTATTGGTTATGAATGGTATATATCTTTATTGAAAATAATCCTAAATTATTTTAAAAAAGAGTTGGATGAGATGTTAAAGTAATTATCTTTGCACCCG
>JAOZUW010000257.1 GCA_029938465.1 Bacteroidales bacterium
TATTTTGTTAGTGTCTCAGAACAAAAAATATTAGTAAATGGTAGTCCATATCTCATTAAAGGCATTTGTTATCACCCCGTTCCTAAAGGAAGTGATAATAGAAATTTCGAGAATTTATCCGAAGATTTGGTTTTGATGAAAGAAGCAGGAATAAACACCATTAGATTTTATTCTCCTATTAATGACAAAGCTGTTTTAGATAAAATTCATGCTGCTGGTTTAAAAGCTATCATAGGGTTTGGGTACAATCAGGGAGGGTATTATGATATTCTTTCAGGAACATTTATCAACTATATAAACCTCCTCAAAGACCATCCTGTTATATTGTTTTGGGAGCTTGGCAATGAATATAATTATCATCCAGAATGGTTTGAAGGAGATATTAAAAACTGGTATATTGCTTTAAATGATGCTGCTAAGTTAATCCATGAAAATGATCCATCCCATCCTGTAGCCACAGCACATGGAGAATTACCCGATTCTTTAGCTCTATTTACTTCTCCTAATATTGATATTTGGGGAATGAATGTTTATCGTTGGGATAATCCAACATCTATTTTTGAGGAGTGGAGCAGTATTAGTTCCAAGCCCATGTATCTTTCTGAAGCTGGTGCTGATAGTTATATGACTATCGCAAAAGCTGGGTATAAAGAAGGAGTCAACGAGCAAGCACAAGCAGATGCCACAACAAATATTCTGAATGCTATTTTTGAGAATAAAGAGTCTTGTGCTGGCGTAACCCTCTTTGCCTTTGTAGATGAGTTATGGAAAGCTGGTGACAATACAAAACTGGACCCAGGTGGCTGGGCTCCAAATAGTAGTGGTGTTCCTTATGATGGCGCTCCAAACGAAGAATACTGGGGAATAGTAGATATCAATAGAAAAAAGAAATTGGCTTTTTATCAAGTAAAAGAAATATATCATAATCAGCGTATAAAGGATCAATAAAATGGGAGCTAAACTATCTATAAAAGAAAAAATAGGTTATGGATTGGGTGATACCGCCTCTCATTTTGTATGGGATATGGTGGGCTTTTGGATTCTTATTTTTTATACTGATACTTTTGGAATCTCAGCGGCAGCAGCTGGAACCATAATGCTATTAGCCAGGGTTTGGGATATGATTAGCGACCCTCTAATGGGCATTATTGCTGATAGAACCAATACCAGATGGGGAAAGTTTCGCCCTTATATTTTATGGATGGCAGTACCCTATAGTGTTTTGGCCGTATTAACATTCTCTACTCCAGATTTAGG
>JAOZUW010000193.1 GCA_029938465.1 Bacteroidales bacterium
AAAGGTAAGATAGTAGATGTTTTTACTCCAGAATATGATATTATTGCTCGTTTTCAGGGTGGTCCGAATGCTGGACATACTTTGGAATTTAACGGACAAAAACATGTGTTACACACTATTCCTTCTGGAATATTTCACGAGGACACAAAGAATATTGTGGGCAACGGAGTTATTCTCGATCCATATATCTTTAATAACGAAATTGAAAAACTTCGTTTATCAGGCGTGAAGCCAGAGAAAAATCTATATATCTCTAAAAAAGCGCATCTGATATTACCCACACATCGTTTGTTAGATGCTGTTTATGAGAAATCAAAAGGTAAAAATAAAATTGGATCTACATTAAAAGGTATTGGCCCTTGTTATACTGATAAGATAAGCCGTACGGGTTTAAGAGTGGGTGATTTAACTGCAGATAATTTTATGGAGAAATTTGAGCAGAAAAAGCAGCAACACTTTGATATTGCTAGTAATTATAATTTTAATATTGAGGAATTTAAAATTGATAATTACAGTTTTGATGAGTATGAAGCCCTATGGTTAAAAACAACAAAAACACTTTTGGCTATGAATATAGTTGATAGTGAGCATATGATTAACCAAGCATTAAAAAAAGGAGAGAAAATTTTGGCAGAAGGTGCTCAAGGTACTATGTTAGATGTCGATTTTGGTTCTTATCCTTTTGTAACATCAAGCAATACCATTGTGAGTAGTGTTTGTTCCGGACTAGGAGTAGCACCACAAAGAATTGGTAAAGTTTATGGTGTATTTAAGGCTTATTGCACTCGCGTAGGTAGTGGTCCTTTCCCAACCGAATTATTTAATAATGATGGAGAAATACTTCGTAAACAAGGCCATGAATTTGGAAGTACAACAGGTCGTGCTCGCCGTTGTGGTTGGCTAGATTTACCTGCACTTAAATATGCTATTATGCTAAATGGAGTTACCGATTTGGTAATAACTAAAGCAGATGTGATGGATAATTTTGACACTATTCAAGTAGGAGAAAAATATTTATATGGTAATAAGGAGATGGATTATTTCCCATTTGAAATAAATGATGAAAAACTCAAGCCTTTTTACACCTCCCATTCCGGATGGAATAAAGACATCACTAAAATAGAAAAACTCGAAGACTTACCTGAGGAATTATTAAATTATGTGTCTTTTATAGAGAAAGAAACTGAAGTTCCTGTGAGTATTATTTCTGTTGGGCCAGATAGAACTCAAACTATTATAAAATAGTTGATCACTGAGTATTTCTTTTGTTAGGTTTAAGGTATTCTACCTAATTTGAAGGATCATATTATGTTTTTTTATTAAATACTTCCAAGTGAGGAATAAGATTCCGACATTTGCTTTATTATTGTATAATAACTAGTAGGCAACTTAGAATAATATCACTTGTCTTAATGATGAATTTGAATGAATGAAAGTTTTAGATGATCTCATAAATGACCTTAAAGCGGGGAAACGTAAGGCACAAACTGTGCTTTATAAGCAATATGCGCCTGGCTTATTGGGTCTTTGTATGAGATATAGTAAATCTAAAGCTGAAGCAGAAGATGTACTACAAGAGGGTTTTATAAAAATCTTTGAAAAAGTAGGTAATCTGCAGAAATCAAGTTCGTTGGAACCTTGGATGAAACGTATTATGGTCAACACCGCAATAAATGCCTATCACAAAAATCTCAAGCATTATTATCATCAAGATGTTGATGAGATTCAAATAGAAGAGGCTATAAATGACGAAAAAGCAGAGTACCTTAAGGGTATTTCTCCCGAAGTGGTCATGCGATCTGTTCAAGAACTTCCTGAAGGATATAAAATGGTTTTGAATATGTATGTATTCGATGGTTTTTCTCATAAAGAAATAGCCGAAGAATTGGGTGTTTCTGTGAATACTTCGAAAACGCAACTTTTAAAAGCCAGAAAGAAATTAAGAGAAAAATTTAAAAATGCCTTATAACTAGGATTATACTATATATGACTAAAGACAAAAATAATATGGACGATTTTTTGAGAGGCTCACTGGAGAGTTTTGAGGTAAAGCCTTCTCGAAATATTTGGGGAAAAATCTCCAAACGTCTGCTCATATTGGAATTGGTGAGATTTAATTTCACAAATGTGGGGAAGTATTGGTTATACTCTGGAATGGCAGCATTAACCGCCGTAGCTGGATTAACTTTTTACAATCTTAATAATGAAAAGGCAGCTTCTTCTTCCAATAGGATTGAAAATGAATTAATAGTTGATCAATCAGATAATACCAATAATATTATACCGGATAATACTTCAAAGGCTCTGCTAAATTCTAATGAATTGGATAAAGATGAGCTAGAGCAAAACACCTTATTAGAAACTGAAATAGAAGAAGAAAAGCATATTGCTGAAGTTCAAAATACAGTAGATGCCATTCCAAATCAAAATCAAAAATACCAATCAGTACAATTTCAAGATGAGCATAATGTAGTAGAGAATACCGATGATGTTGCTACAAATGCTGTTGAGCAAAATAAGGATGCAACTGAAAAAACTACTGAAGAAGATCAAAGTAAACCAACAAAAGAGATTGAAGGTATAATTCCAATAAATCCTTCAAGCAATAGTGAGGAAAGCATAAAAGAAAGTGCTGTTGTAGTAACTGCTGAAACAAAGATTTCTGAAACAAATGCAAAAGAAAAACAGATTGAAGAAACGAAAACTGTAGCAAAAGATCAAACTAAAAAAACGCAAAAGGCTACTTATAAAAAATCAAAAGAAAATACTGAATCAGAAGCAAGCAGTGAAAAGATAACTTATAGTTTCTCAGCAAATTACATGCATAACTGGCCTTTGGATGATAAAAGTTATATTCCAGAATCTAATTTATTCTTGGCAAAGGTGGGAATGAATTGGAAACGTTGGGAGTTTAAATTGGGTATTGGACTGCAAACAGAAAAAAGTACAGCCCGTTACCAATTAGATTATGAGAGTTATGACAGTGTGGGTTATTTCTTTGATATATCGTATTATGAAACCATACCCGGGAATCCGGATTCTATTATTATTCATTATATTGAAAGAGCTTTATACGATACAGTGGCACATTCTCAAATGGAGGAAATGAAGCTAAATAGCCGCTGGGTTGTAGTTCCTATTGAAATAGGTTATGAGTTGTTAAGAAAGGATTCTTATATTCTTGCAATAGGCTTATCAGCTTATTTTGGCTGGGAATATTACAGAGATCAAATGAGCTTCCCTGCAATCACATCGCTTAGTGGTGTAAAATATCAAAACTTGGGAGCTGAAACAACAAGCTCCTTTATCACATTAGGTTTGGGGATAGATAATCAATTTAAAATATATAAAGGATGGTGGTTTGTTGTAGAACCACAAATATTTTATTACCTGAAAACTCCTTATAAGTGGGAGAATTCAAGTGCTAGTGGCCCAGTGGGCTTTGGTGTTAATGTTGGAATTAAATATAAATTTTAAATAAGTAATCATGATAAGAAAATACACTTTATATGGTATAGAGAAGTTCGTGATTATTGTCATGTTCCTTCTTTTTGCATTTAATCTTTCAGCACAAAAAGATTGTGATGCTAATTTTAGTTTTTCTGTAGATCAAAACAGACCAAATATCATTCACTTTAATGATGAATCTATTGGTGATATCACCTCCTGGAATTGGGATTTTGGTGATTTAATTAGTGGGGGTAGTTATTCTAATGATCAAAATCCTATACATACCTTTCCTGAAAATGGTAGTTATTTGGTAAAATTGAGTATTTCTGGAGATAGTTGTGATGATACTGTATCATATACTATTAATATTGAAGTGCCTTTAAGTATTGACTTTGCTTTTAAACTGGATAGTAATAATGTCATACCTAATACCTTCCTTTTTAATGCAGAAATAGAGGGTTATTATGATGAGCTTATTTGGGATTTTAATAATGAAACTGTTATTGTAAATAAAGAAGATACAATACATTCGTATACTGAGCAAGATACTGATTATCAAGTATGTTTAATGGCAAAGTATTTTTTTAATGATACCTCAGTTCAAAAAAAGGTCTTATGTAAAGGACTCACCACTTATGAGTATTTTAATGTGGGAGGTCAGGTTTATATTGG
>JAOZUW010000194.1 GCA_029938465.1 Bacteroidales bacterium
TAGCTAAAGAATCCAAAGAGCTTGTTTATTTGGATTTTTCCACCATTTTTTATTTATAATAATCCGTTTTTAAACTACTGTTAATAATGCAAAAGCATAAGAAAAGCTTGCTGATTCTGGTACCATCAACAGGATTTTCTCTCCTTTTTTTAATTGGTCACTATTGAAAAGCTCTTCCATCATCAAGTATATACTAGCTGCACCAACATTGCCAACACGTATAAGATTGGTAAACCACTTTTCTGGTGGAATATCCATATTTCTAGCCTTCAAATCTTCTAGCATATATTCTCTAAAGTATTCCGAAGAAATATGAGGAAGAAAATAATCTATCTCACTCAAATCAAATTGTCTTTTAGCAACCACATCACTCAAAAACTCACCACCCTTCTTTACAATATGTTTACTTAAAAGAGCTGCATCCTGTCGTAATGAAAACAAGCTTTTTTCCATTAATTCAGAGGTGTTATAATCGCGCCAGGGCTTAATGCTACCATCATCGAACCTTTCGCCACCTGCATACATACATATATTTATTTCATTGGAATAAGATCGGAATTCGATCCATTCTATTTGTAAGGAGATACCTGAACTATTAGGTTTGTTTTGTAGCAATGCCGCACCA
Source organism: Bacteroidales bacterium (assembly GCA_029938465.1). Classification (GTDB taxonomy): domain Bacteria; phylum Bacteroidota; class Bacteroidia; order Bacteroidales; family UBA12170; genus UBA12170. The sequence continues at coordinate 626 of JAOZUW010000194.1, forward strand.
GCACCGTCAGAAAGCATCCACCTTAAGAAGTCTTTCTCAAAAGCCAAAATAGGCTTTTCTTCTAGATCTTTCCAACTATGGCTTTCCTGTTCAAAATTCTTGGCATGCATCCAAGACGATAACTTCTCTGAGCCAAAGGAAATAGCATTATCAGTATTGCCCGACAAAACACTTAAAAAGCTGTATTTCAATGCTTGCATACCTGCATTACAGCTACCTGCAGGAGATATTATTTCAACAGCATTAACACCTAATTCGTTCTGAACCACAGTAGTATGCGATGGCAAAATAAGATCGGGCGATGTGGTACCACCTGATAGAAGCTGCATTTCGTGTAAACTAAAGTTTTCATTCTCCAAACCCTTAATAGCCTCAGCGCATAACTGCGCATTACTATGTGTGGTATTGCCCTCTTTATCAAGAGCATAATATCGTGTTTGTATTTTATTATTTCTTAATATAATACCCTTTGTTCTGGAAGGCCGATTATTTACAAAGCCCAAATAATCTTCCATCTTGCTATTCGAAACAGGTTCATTTGGAAGAAATTTAGATAGCTTTGTTATATATACTTTATTCATGTGATTATATGTTATTATTGAACCAACGAATATATTAATTCCAGGAAATTAGACTATATATTTTTCGTTGAGGATATCATTAAATATTAACAATAAAAAATATTTTATCAACCTTTATTGGATACACCTTGATAGAAATCGATATTTTTTCTAATTCGCTTGTAAAACAATGGGTAAGTAATATAAAAAATGAGAGTAGCGATAGGCGAAAGCAGATAAATCATAAACAGTAAATAATACTTAAACAGCTGTAACCTGAAGCGACGTTGTTTAGGGCTTATCTTCTCGCCTTTTAGAATAAAATGTGTCCAAATTTTAAATATTCTCTTGGCCTTATGTTCCATACTCATTAGATGTGGTAGAACAATAACGCCATTATTTTCAATATAAGCCTGTTGCAACTGATCTAATCTATTGCTTTGCCAGTATTCTTTCAAGAGGCTTCCGTATTGTTTAGCACTCTGGATATCCTCTTTGGAGATTCCCGGCATCGGAATAATTCCCCATTTTTTCTCCTTCTTTCCGGTATAAGCCCAATGTATAATACTAATGACACTCAATAAGTTATTAACCTTATCGAATAGCACAATATGGCCTTGGTATATAGCTCCAACAGCAGATAGGTAATTCTTTACTGATTGTTGTGACATAAACCACATATTCCTACAACCATTTATTGTAACGACAGAAGTATTGCTTGCAATAGTTTTAAAATCGTGGCTTTGCAAAAATGCTGTGATAGGAATTGAGGGAGAAAGATACCAGACTTGCAAACCAAGGATAATCATATCATAGTCTTGAATGAGTTCCTGAGGCATAGGATTCAACTCGCAGCCTTTTTCTAATACAGACTCAGGAAATACATCATAAAAAGAATCATCGCTCCAAGGATATGAAAAATCATTAACAGGCATTATTCGATGATAGTAAATCTGATAGTTTTCATCATTATCAAATACCGAAATATATTGATCGATAATTTCTTTTATCTGTCCCGATTGCGTATAATAAGCTATTAGTATTTTCTTCATAGATTACCAGATTGATTTTGCTAAATTAGCCCTTTTTCGAAAATGAATTCAGCTAAGCACTCGCAAGTTTGATTTATTTTTCAACATCCCAAAAACCATAAAAATTGAACCACTCATAAGTGTATTTCCTGATTTTATCTTCGAGATGTGGTATATAATCTTTTAGTATCATAGCGCTGATATCATTACTATCCTAAAACAAATTTTCAAAGAATGATCTATCTACTCGAAGACCAAAGTTAAACGCTCTAAAAACCAATCAATCCCCATAACACTTCTTTCAAAGCCCAGTTCCGAAAGCTTTCGAAATTACCGTTTGGGCTGGACAAGCTAACAACACAGTATTCAGACTCTGTACTATGCCCAGTTCGAATACTTAATTGTTGGCATTAGTTTTTATTAATTATTTGATATTGTGTCCACCATTTTTCAGTTGGAAATATTGCATCTCCTATTATCACAGACTCTCCAATTCTTGGTGTTGTTACAGGCATATTTAATTCATTGGCTTTTTTTAAAGCTCGTTCTATTGGGTCTGTCCAATCGTGAAATGCTAAGGTAAAAGCTCCCCAATGTATTGGCATAGACAGTTTACTTTTTAAATCAATAGAAGCTTGCACTGTTTCTTCTGGCATCATATGAAATAGTTTCCAGTCCTTGTGATATTGACCACATTCCATAAGCGAAATATCAAAAGGACCATACTTTTCTCCTATTTCCTTAAAATGTGTATCATAACCAGTATCTCCGCTAAAAAAGACATTAACCTTTTCGCCTTGAATTACCCAAGAACACCACAATGTGTTTGATCTGTCAAACAATCCTCTACCCGAAAAATGCCGAGCAGGTGTGCAAATTAACTTTATACTGTCAAATTCAATACTTCCCCACCAATTCAACTCCTTTATTTTTTCTTTTTCCACCCCCCACATTATCAAGTGATTTGCAATACCCAATGGCATAAAATATTTTCCAACTTTTCCTTTTAGCTTTTTAATTGAAGTGTAATCTAAATGGTCGTAATGGTCGTGAGTTATTATAACAGCATCAATAAATGGTAATTTCTCAATTTCAATAGATAGCTTCTTTGAATATCGCTTTGTTCCAATAAAACTAACGGGCGAAGGTTTTTCACTAAACATTGGGTCTATAAGAATTTTCTTTCCATCTATTTCTAATAAAAAAGTAGAGTGACCAAACCAAGTCAGTTGTGTTATATTAGTATTTTCAATAGCTATTGAATCTATTTTTTCAACATCAATATTCATTGCAGGCCGTCTTGTATTTGAGCTTTTTAGCACTTCTTTAATCAAAGCCCAATAATGAATATCCATTTCTGTCGGGTTAATATTTATGAATTTCCCATTTTCAAAGTTTTTTAATTTTTCATATTCAATCATCTGTTCTTTACTTTGTGCTTTTCCAAACTGAGGACTAAAAATTAAAAAAAATGATACTATTAATACCATTAAACTCATTATTACTATTATTGAAATTCCAATCATTTTAAATATTTTCCTCATTAAATAATATTTGTATGCTCCTTAAATATTCGTCAAGATACATCCTTTACACAAAATAAAGATTAGACTTTAAACTAAATTAGTTTCTAACCTTATTGATTTTTCCCTGTCTTGCCATCCCTATCGGGAGGCAATCCGTCAGGCAGGTTTATTTCAAAATTTGTTTTCATCAAAGTACCCCAAAAATACGTTTCTATAAAAGACTTTCCAAATTTAAATCTTCAATAGCCGAACTTCGGGGAAGCCTACAAGAAGATACCCTAGAAAACCCCTACTCCCATTATTTGCCTTGCAAATGTATTAATTCTGAACCTGACATTAAATTTGCTATTACTTTAGTTTTTGGAA
>JAOZUW010000195.1 GCA_029938465.1 Bacteroidales bacterium
TCATCGTTTACTTCTTTTTCAATTAACTCACTGTCATTTGATTCTTTCTCATCTTCTTGGCGGAAAAGAATATCTACAATATCATTAATCATTTTTTGGGGTTGTAATACGCCATTATTACTTAAAATAACTATACCAATACTTTCTTCAGGGAAAAACACTGTTCCTGCTCTGTATCCCCCCCAAGCTCCATCATGAACATAAGCTTTTATATTTTTTATTTCAGTTATCTTTAAGCCATAGCCATAATCTATAATTTTATTATTGACTAAGTTTCCTTTTTTAGTCATTTTGTCAAAGACATTGTTTCCACCCAAGCTCTTGCTGTGAAAGTTTGTCATCCATTTTGACATGTCTGAGGTGTTACTTCGCAGTGAACTGGAGCCAGGGGCATTGAGCTTATTAGAAAAAAGAAGATAATTGTGTCCAGAATAAACATAAGAATTAGCAATGACTTCTTCTTTTGGGTCGTTATTTTCAACAATATAAGTATTGTTCATTCCTAAGGGAAGAAATATGAAATCATGTATCCAGCTATTAAATGTTGTATCAGTAACGGCTTCAACTATTTTTGCCAAAAGATTGTAATTGGAATTACTGTATGAAAATGCAGTACCTGGAGTAAAATTCAAACTTTCTTGTTTTTTTAGCATTTCATAAATATCATCCAACGAAAGTGGTTCTTCAGGCTGCCATCCTTTCAACCCAAATAGCACAGGCCAGTCTCTAATACCAGAACTGTGATGAACAAGTTGATATATTGTAATATCATTTATAGTCTCCGGCAAATCAGGTAGGTATTTACTGATTTTATCATTCATATCAATCTCACCTTTTTTTTCCAAAAGAGCTATTGCCATTCCTGTAAATTGTTTGCTTACAGAGGCTATATCAAAAATTGTATTTTCAGTTATTGGCGAACTTTTGTCTAAATCGGCAGAACCAAAATTCCCTATATATAAGATAGTATCTTTCTTTGTAATTATTACCGACAATCCAGGTTTATTCTCTTCATCTAACGCTCCTGATTGATTATAAACTTGTTGTTCAAAGTACGAATCTAATTGGGGTTTCAATTCCTTTTTCTGTGTCGATTTGCACTGGATAAGACTAATAACTACAGTTAATACTAATACAAGAGTTCCAATTTGTTTCTTTTTCATCATTAAATTTTTTCTGTTGTTAAAAATAAATATCTAAAAGTGCGAAATCTGTTTTGCTTGCATACTAGCAAATATATATAATTTTACATATATGCCAGCTCGAGCGGAAGTGTATAGATTAACAATTATCTGTTAGAAGATTACAACTTACAAATCCAAAACTTGCCTAAGCAATTGCAAACCGGATCGAGATATACTAACTTTTCCCCCATTGGTTAAAATAAGCAAATAGGAATCTTTACTATAGTTTTCCAGTTTATGAATAAAAGCAGTGTTTACAATATAGGACCTATGTACACGGATAAACTTTTTTGGGTCTAAATTTTGCTCATAAAATTTAAGCCGGGCATTTTTTAGATAAGCTTTATCAGAAGTGTGAATGCTTACGTAATCGTCCTGAGCTTCCAGAAAATAAATGTCGGGAGTGGCAATAAGATGAATATTGCTTTTGTCTTTTACCGCAATACGATCTAAAAAGCTGTTTGATTGCTGCTGTATATCTGAAATAATGGGTTTATAATTTGGGGTGTCGCTATCGGCATTCTTAAGCTTTGCTTTTTCAATGGCTTCAAAAAGGCGTTTCTTGGAAAAAGGTTTAAGTAAATAGTCTATAGCGTTTCGCTCAAATGCTTCAATGGCATATTGGTTATAGGCTGTAGTAAATATAATCATTGGAGGGTCATCTAATAATTCCAACAGCTCTAAGCCAGTGAGTTTGGGCAGCTCAATATCCAAAAAAACCAAATCGGGCTTGAGCTCTTGAATGGCTTTTAATCCATTATAACCATTATCAAAAACACCCAAAAGTTGTATTTGTTCATGCTCCTTTAGTTGTATGGAGAGCAATTGTGCTGCTAATTTTTCATCTTCAATAATTATAGCTTTCATTATTTTTGTATCATATTTTGAGGAATTATTAAACGAACCATAAAAGTAGTGTTTTTCTTTTCAATATGAAAAAGATGGTATTGTTTAAATAATAATTCCAGTCTTTTTTTTACGGTATATAGCCCTGTTCCACTTCCTTTTCGGGGAGCTGTTTTGTCGTCGTAATTATTTTGAATTTGTAGTTGTAAATTATTGTTATCGAGCGTGCAACGTATTTTTATTTGCACTTTTTCATTTTCACCTTGTAAGCCATATTTTATGGCATTCTCTATTAATGGCTGTAACAGTAAAGCAGGAATTTTTTTTGATCTGCAATCTTCATTCCATTCTTTTTCTATTGTTATCTTATCACCAAACCGCATCTTTTCAATGGCTAAATATTTTTCAATATGGTTCATCTCCTCCTCTAAAGGAATCATATTCTTATAATCTTTATCCAAGCTAAATCGCAAATAATCAGATAGTTCCAATAACATCTCTGATGCTTTTTCGGGTTGGGTTTGTAGTAATGCATTTAAGGAATTAAGGCTATTAAAAAGAAAATGCGGGTTAAGTTTAGAGCGTAAAAGATTTATTTCGCTGTCTTTAAGGTTGTTTTCTAAGGCCAACTCTTTTTTTTGTTTTTCTTGTATATGGGTGTAATAGGAATTTAAATAATAGAAAAGTATCAATACGATATACATTAAAAATCCGTTGAGATAGCGCCAACTGATGGACTCCCAAAGGAAATTATTTATTTCTTCGTTTTGCGAAAAAATGACGGTAAGTATGTAAATCCCTGCAATAACCCAAAGGCTAAGCATAATAACTAAAGAAGTGCCTTGCTCAATAAGTACAGCCATTCGGTTTTGTTTTTGAAAATCCTGAAAACGGATAAAAAACCAAAGCCCTATACCAAAGATGTAAAATAGAATACCATATACCAAACCATCCACAAGAGCATAAAGCCAGCTAAAATGAAACAACTGAAACATGGCATAGGTTTGAATACTCATAATAAGTAGCCAAGCCAAGCTATACCAAGCCAAATTGTTTTTATTAAAGAGTATGGGATGTTTATTCATATTCGTTATTTTTCTAATAATATCGCCTTGAAGAGAGTCGAAGGGCAATATCTATTTATTCTTGGATATTAGTAAGATTTTATTTCGGCGCCACCAAAAATAACAAAACCTCTGATAATTAGCATTCTGTCATTGCTTTCACTAGTTTGTGGAGGTTGAGAAATATACCTTTCGTCGGAGAGACCACCAAAAATGGGTGTTGCTTCTATTACAATAATCCAATTGGATGGAACAACAATTTCGGCACCACCAAACATAAAAAACACATTCAATACATTTTTGCCGGGAGCTAATTGTGCTCGGCTTAAATTTATTTCTGTGCCACCAAAAATAGCTGACATTTTACCTCCCTTAAAATTTTGGGAGGTAATTTTTTTACTGCTGCTTCCAAAAATGGCCACATCATCAACAAATTCGTCATCAGAGCCGCTTAAGTTTTCTGCTTCTCCAGAATCGGTTCCTGCATTCTTGTTAAATCCTTTTTTTCGTATCCAGGGTTTTGGTGGATAGGGGTGATGTGCTGCTGGTTTTTTAAACAATAGCATTAATCCTACAAAAATTATAATGCTTGGCCAAAATAATTGACTTGCTCTAACTGATAAATCGAACCATTCGGGCAACCAGAAAAAACTACCTATGGCTATTAGAATAATACCTCCAATTTTGTTATTGGCAAAAATGAGATTTACCAATCCAATACCTATCAGTAGAGTTCTCCAATTAAAAATATAATGGTTAAAATCAAGGGGGAGTATATCTAAGTTTCTCAATAGAAATAAAGCTCCAACTGCTAAAACTACTATGCCGCCAACTAAGTGGTTTTTATTCTTTTCAATAGTGTTATGTTTTGTCATCTTTTTTTGTTTTTATAATTTTCTTATTGTTGATGAGGCAAAAGTAATAGTGAAGGAGTCATTTTGCAATGCTTTTTCGGTGAATGGTGGCCATGTTTCGGTGAATAACGAA
>JAOZUW010000196.1 GCA_029938465.1 Bacteroidales bacterium
AACTTTGAACCATTAAGGCATTAAGAAACATTAAGCTTATTATGGAACTTTGAGCCTTGAACTTTAAACCTTGAACTCTAAACTTTTAAACCTTTTAACTCTTAAATCACTATTCTTATCCCGAAAGCTTTCGGGACACTATTCTTAATTCACTATTCTTAATCCTCACCTTGCATTCGTTGTTTTAAAACTTCGAACATAAGTATACCACCTGCAACCGAAACATTTAGAGATTCAATAGTACCGGCCATTGGTATTTTTACGATGCCATTTAAGTAAGGCAGATAAGCTGGGGAAATACCATCTTCCTCACTACCTAGCATAAGGGCCATAGGTTCTTTATAGGTTTGCTGATAGTAAAAATCATCAGCTTTTTCGGAAACACCAAAAATTTGAATCCCACTATTTTTTAAAAACTCTAAGGTTTCTTTAAGGTTATCTACACGACTTACAGCAATTTTATGCAAAGCACCTGCTGATGTTTTTATAGCATCTTCGTTTACAGTAGCTGCACCACGCGATGGAACAATAATAACATCCACACCACTACACTCAGCTGTGCGGGCTATGGCACCAAAGTTTCTGATATCGGTAACACGATCTAGAATAAGTAAAAAAGGTGTCTTACCTTGATCATACAACATGGGTATTACATTCTCTATATCCTGATAAACAATAGGAGAAAGATAGGCAACAACACCTTGGTGGTTCTTTCGGGTAATACGATTTAAAGCCTGTAGTGGCACATTTTGGAAACGGATTTTATGATACTTGATCAACTGAAAAAACTCATGGTATAAATCGCCACGCAAACCGCCTTGTATCATTAATTTTTCTATTTCTTTACCACTTTCAATGGCTTCCATAATGGGTCGTATCCCAAAAACCAATTGATTTTTTTCTATTCTTTTTTTCATTCTTTTCTATTATAATGTTTGCAACAAAGGCATTATTTTCATCATCTTCTCGGCATGACTACAGTTACCATCTAGCCAGTGAATTTCGAAACCTTGTTTTTCCATTCTTCTAAACCAAGTCATTTGCCTTTTGGCAAATTGATGGATGGCTGTATTTAACCTACGAAACATCTCAGTATAAGATATTTCGCCTTCAATATATTGTGTAATAAAGCGGTACTCTAAACCATAAAACTTTAGTTGGTCGGCTGTGGTTCCGTTCTTTAATAAATTTTCAATTTCTTCAAGCATACCATTTTTCAGGCGTTGCTCCAAACGATCGGTAATGCGAGAACGAACCACTCTCCTATCAAAATCTATTCCCAATATTAAACTGGATATATCAGGAAAGCTGGTATCTATCTCCGGATGTTCTTCATAATACTTCTGAATCTCAATAGCTCTAATCAGCCTATCGCGTTCCGAAATATCAGTGGTGTTATGTATATTTTTATAACTCTTAAGTAGTTCTTCCAAATCCTGATCTGATTTTTCCTCCATTTGTGCTCTTAAAGCTTCATTATTTGGTACATCAATAAGTTTATATCCTTTTAAAATTGATTCAATATACATTCCTGTTCCGCCACAAAGAATAGGTAGTCTTCCTCTATCGTCTATGCTTTTGTAGACCTCTAGAAAATCTTTCTGAAATTCAAAAACATTATATTCGTATCCTGGATCTACAATATCAATCAAATGATAGGGTATTTGCTGTTCCTCAATGGTGTATTCAGCAATATCTTTTCCTGTTCCAATATCCATACCACGGTATACTTGCCTGGAATCAGCCGATATAATCTCACCATTAAGCTGTGAAGCTAAATAAGTAGCCAGACCTGTTTTTCCAGTTGCTGTAGGACCTAAAATAGTTATCATAGAGGTTATTATTATTTTTTCTTTAAGCTTTCTTTTTCCCTCATTCTGTATTCAAGCTCAGTTAACAAATCTCGAAGGACCTTCATGTTTTCAAATGATAAAAGGGATGCTTCATCATCTGGTTCTTTCCAATCATTTTTAAATGCAGTATCAAAAGTAGTGAAAAATTGTAGATTATTCAAAAGATTATGCTCATCTGTTTGCTGATTTGCTTTTTGCATCTCTTTTAAGTATTGCAATATCCTTAAACCATCTACCAATTCCATTGCAGCTTTACTAAAAGCTTCTTTTGTTTTATGATTCTTTCGTAAAGAAGCCCATAGCTTATCCCGTTTTAACTGCTGTTGCAAAAATACAGTCATAGGTGTTTCCAAATCCTTCTGATGCAGCTTATTAAATAAATCATAAGTACTTTTTACTTGTGCAAAAAGCTCTGGTAAATAAAAAGGATAAGAATTCCAATCGCCTGCATCCCCTTTAATCATAGCCGGACCTGTACCAAAGTACACCCTATCAGAGAAACGAGCCTGGGGATATATTTTCACCTGATTATAATTTGAGACAACTCCTGTTTTTCTCATTCGCTGAATAAAATAAAAATCTTCGCCACTAGCTTTTGGACTCATGCCCCCTACTCTTTTATATTGCTTAATAGTGGTGGCCATTCCCGATCCAATAGCAGAAAAAGCGTAAGGGTTGTCAATATGCAACATATTTATGGCATATACTCGCATATAAAGTTCATAACGCAATATGGCTTTATCTTCGGCTAGTCTATTGGTAAGTGGATGATAATAAGGATTGGAATGAGCAATAATATCCTGATTTCTATTAAATACATCTACAATAGATTGAAGATAATGCTCTGGATAAAAAGTATCAGCATCTACCGAAACTAAAATATCTTGGAGTGCGCCATTATCAGCAGCTCGATCCATTACTGTTTTTCGAGCCCAACCCACTCCTTTTTTCTTTCCTACCCAAGCTTTTCCAGGACTACTTTTATCAATAATTTCTATTTGCAGATTCTCTAAAGTATTCAGATAAGCCAAACTTTTGCTATTGTCTTCGCAAATGAATCTTTTATCGGCTAGGTTCCACCAATCATCTGGTTGGTTTACACATATATATAGAATAAAATTGGTATAGCTTTGCTTTTCTAAGGCATCAATAAATTTGGGTAAATTCTCTGACTCATTTAAAACGGGAAGACAAATATGTAATTTTGGATTCAAAACAACCGAATAATCATTATATAAATTGATCAACAGTAGATTCGAGCAAATATTTCTTCATATCGTTGGTCACTTTATGAATAATACCACCCATAATACATTTCTCAAAAGGGCAGATAGGACGCTCCAAAGGACAGCCTTCAATGACAATAGGTCCTTCAATACTTTCATAAATAGTATATAAATTTACATCTTTTGCCTTCATCTTCATTTTAAAGCCACCGTTGGGCCCACGTAAAGAAGACACAATCCCCTGCTTTACAAGCCTTTGCATTACTTTAGCTAAATGATTTCTACTGGCACCGGTAGCTTCAGCAATTTTATTTACATTAATTAGCTGACCGCCACTTTGCGCAATAAGTACTACTGCATGAATGGCTAATGAAGAAGCTTCGGAAAAAGATACAATTTTTGACATTTAGTGTTATATTTGCGTGCAAAAGTAATCATTAATAAAGTATTCCAGATACTTTTTACTTATTTAGAGCGAATTAAACATAAACACCCTTGTTGATAAGGGTTTCAGGCTTAAGGGAAAAAATATTATAAATTCGGAAAATAGCCCTTGTGATTTAAAATATTTCATCTATCTTTGCAGCCCGAAATAAAAGGCAAAAAAAGGAAAATTTAAAATATTTTATAATGGCAAATCATAAATCAGCTATAAAAAGAATTAGACAGTCGGAGAAGAATAGATTACACAATCGTTACTTTGCAAAAACAATGCGTAATGCTATTAAAAAGTTAAAAGATACGGAAGATAAAAAGACTGCAGGTGAAATGCTTTCTTCTGTTTTAGCTTTGGTTGATAAAAATGCAAAAAGATCTATCATCCACAAAAACAAAGCTGGCAATATTAAATCCAAGCTTACCAAGTATGTAAATGCTATGGCATAAGTTTTTTGGTTAAAAAAATTATAGACTGCTTAGAAATAAGCGGTCTTTTTTTTGTTTAGGATATACCTTGCAGCACTCTTAATCCCGAAAGCTTTT
>JAOZUW010000197.1 GCA_029938465.1 Bacteroidales bacterium
ATTTAAAAATATATTAGATATTAGTATCAAAATCATATTATTTTTCTGGAATACCAGTCTCACCCACTAAACTAATCCTCTTTTAACTCAAACCATAAACAAATAAAGTACTTTAAATTTCCAAAGCTTTAAAAAGTGTAACAATTTTATTTAGCTTTGGTCTTATAAGAGAATGTGGAATAATAAATCGATATACAAAGACGAGCATCACGAGCTGATTAAACAGTGCAAAAAGGGGCAGCAAAAAGCTCAAATGCAAGTTTATAAGCTCTATTATAAAGCTATGTTTAATAGTAGTCTCCGAATTATAGGCAATAAATTCGATGCTGAGGATATGATGCAGGATTCTTTTTTAGATGCATTTAGAAGAATAGAGCAATATAAGGAAGAAGGAAGTTTTGGAGGCTGGCTAAAGCGAATTGTCATTAATAATTCTTTAGATTTTGTAAGACAACAAAAAAGAGAAACAGAACTACCTGAAAACCTTGAAATCGTTGATGATACTATAGACAGCTCTGCTATGGATGATATCAAATTAAAAGACATCAAAATAGCAATGGAGAAAATAAAAAAGGAATATAGAATTATCATATCACTCTATTTATTTGAAGGTTATGACCACGAAGAGATTTGCGAAATTCTAGGAATATCCTATAATTTATCAAGGACTAGATATTCCAGAGCAAAGAAAAAATTATTAGAAGAAATACAATCTATTCAAAAAGAAAGGAGCATAAAATGGGCTTAGATAGAATGGAAAAAGATATAAAAAATAATAGGGAGTTTTTTGAACAAGAGCCTTCTATGGAACATATGGATAAGTTTTTATTTAAACTACAAGAAGAAAAAGGACAATCCAGCACTTCACTCCTACCAGAAAAAAACCAATGGCTGTTGGCAATAGCTGCATCCATCATAATACTTATTGGAATGACATGGTTTATTCAAGATCAAGCTTTAAATAACATACAAACACCTCCACAAGACCTATCATTTAAACTTTATGAGATTAAGGCCTATTATACTCAAAGCAGTGATAAAAAATGGGCAGATATCAACGAATGTTCTCAAAGTTCGGAACGAAACAAAAAAATTCTGAAAAACACAGAAAACCAACTTTTGAAATTAGATTATAATACCGAAAAAATTGCACTTCAGCTAAAAGATGCCAATGGGAATAAAAAACTAGAATTGGCATATATTCAGAGCTTAAAAGCAAAAAATGATTTAGTTAACACTATGTATAACCAAATTTGTTCACCTCAACAAAACCAATTATTAACCCAATAAAACATAAACAGATGAAAACATATATTATGAAAATTTCAAGCCTTATTATAAGTTTAACCTTATTAATTAGCATCACAACCTTTGCTAATAAAAGTAAAGGCGATTATAGCAAACCCTATAAACAATCATTTCAAGTTTCAGAGGATGCACTACTGAAAATCAATAGCGAATTCACTGATATTAAGGCTTTCAACTGGGATAAAGATGAAATTTCAGTTGAAGTAACAGTAACTGTTGATGCTAATAGCCAAGAAAAAGCCGAAGACAAGTTCAACAGAATTCGAGTAAATATTAAGGGTAATTCATCTGAAGTATTTATCAGCACCGAACTTGAATCTGATTTTTTTGGCCGCAATAACAATAATAATATTGATATTGAAGTATTGATTTATTATCCCGAACATATAAAGCTAGATCTGGAAAATGAGTTTGGAAATAGTATTTTCGAAAATATTAGCGGCTCGGTGAATGTTGAGGTTTCCTATGGTGACTTTAGAGCAAAAAACTTAAGTTCCAGCGATTTAGATCTGGAAGCAGAATTTGGAAAAATTGAAGTGAACAGGTTTCAATCGGGTAAAGTAGATGTAGCCTATGGTGGTTTTACAGCTCAAGTAGCAGCAGCTATTCAACTGAAATCGGAATTCTCTAGTAACCAAATAGAAATAGTAAATCATTTGGAATTAAACTCTGCATACGATAAGCTTCTGTTTGGAGAGATTGACATTGCATTTATTGAAAGTGAATTTAGCAGTTTAAGAGTTGATAATCTGAAAAAGTATTTGGAACTAAATACTTCCTATGGCAGTTTTAACCTTAAGGATATTGATGCTGATTTTGAACTGATTAAAATCGAATCCGAATTTACAGGTGTTGATCTGTTTTTTAGCCAAGATGCGTCTTTTGCATTCGAAGCTACAGCGGAAATGGGCGATTTCAAATATCCTAAAGACGTCACTCATATCACTTTTTTCGAAAAAGAAATGATGGAATTATCCATCAAAGGTTATATTGGAAATGCCAAAACTGAGAAGCCAAGAGTTATTCTGAGCCTTGAAATGGCAAGTGCTAAAATCAATCTGAAATAATAATAATAATATTAAAACCATATAAAAATGAAAAAATCAATTTTATTTATCATTCTTATCCTATTGGGATGGAACGTTCAGGCAGCTTCCGAAGAAAAAAGAGCTGCAAGCAAATTCACAGCAATAGAAAATAGCTGTTCAGCAGATATCATTATTAAACAGGGTGATGAATACAGCATACGAGTAATTGCACCTGACAAATATTTAGATAATGTGACCACAAAAATTGCCGCTCAGACTCTGTATGTGGACATCAAAGGTAATATCTATAATTATGACGAACTACGCGTAGAAGTAACCGTTAAGGACTTAAAAGAAATTGTTTCGCGCAGCTCTGGTGATTTTGAGATTAATGGTATCCTTAGTGGGGAATCATTTGATTTGGAGATGCATGGCTCTGGTGATTTTGAAGGAAATCTGAACATGAAAGATGTAGAAGTAGTAATGCATGGCTCTGGTGATGTAGAATTGAGTGGAGTTAATGGCTCTTTGTATGTTACCCAACATGGCTCTGGTGATTTTGAAGGTGAAGAACTCTATTTAGGCAATTCCTCTTTCAAAATTAATGGATCTGGCGATTGCGAAGTAAGTGGTAATGCAGCAATGATGGAACTTCGACAAAATGGATCAGGTGATTTTGATGGTAGAGGCTTTGAAGTAAAAACAGCTAAGATTAGAAAAACAAGCTCTGGAGAAGCAGATGTTTTTGTAACAACTACCATAGATGCCAGCCTGTCTGGCAGTGGAGATCTTACTATAAAAGGCAAACCAGAAATGACAAACTTCTCTGCTACAGGCAGCGGCGATATTAGAAGTTTGTAAGAACAAAATGTAATTATTCAAGAAAATATAACTTATATAAAATATTAATTATGAGAAATTTAGTAAAAACAGGATTATTAATATTGGCTTTATTAATGGTATTACCTTCAGCAGAGGCCAAAAGAATAAAAGGTAGCGGTAAGCTTATCAAAGAAACCCGAAATTTAAGCAGTTTCCATGCTCTTGAAGTGGGTGGTGCATTTGAAGTTGAATTAATTAAATCTACTGAGACAAAGATAATTATTAAGACTGATGATAATATTATGCCTTATATATCTACTCGTGTAAGTGGTGGCGAATTAGAGATTGAAACCACACAAGACATTGATAATGCAACAGCTTTATCTTTGATTATCTACTATCAAGATCTTGATGAATTGGATATTAGTGGAGCAGCTGAACTATTTTCTAAGGATATATTAACTACCAGACATTTAGAGTTGGATTTTAGTGGAGCAGCAGATATCACCCTAAAGATAGAAGTAGAGAGTTTAGAAGCAGATTTTAGCGGTGCCACAGATATTGAATTTGATGGCAAAGTAAAGAATGCTGAAATTGAAATAAGTGGAGCAGCGACTCTAAGAGCATATGGCTTAGAAGTTAATGATTTAGATTTAGAAGTAAGTGGTGCTGCAAATGCAAAAGTATTGGTTATAGATCATATGAAGGTTGATTGTTCAGGAGCTTCCTCTGTTCGTTATAAAGGAAATCCAAGCCTCGAGGTTATTGATGTTTCTGGTGCTTCTTCTTTTCGAAAAGGTTAAATACTATTTAGACCTAGCTGTATATACTAAAATGCAAATATAAGCAAAGCCGGTTCCATAAATTGGAAACCGGCTTTGCTTATTAGA
>JAOZUW010000198.1 GCA_029938465.1 Bacteroidales bacterium
TGGTATTACACTAAAAGTGCATACCTGCCTGCTGGATTTCCTCCCGATAGGGATGGCAAAAACAGGGTTTTAACTAACGATTGAAACCAATAAAACCAATATAATTACTTCTTAAAAAATAGTCTCAATTCTAGAAATAGTTTAACATAATCTATATCTTTGGAAAAAATAAACCTATTCAATTAATGGAAAAACATATCCTCTCCAAATCTACATTTATAAAGGGTTATCATTGTTTGAAATCTTTATATTTACATAAAAAACGACCTTTTCTACGCGATAAACTCACAGCAGAACAACTAGCCAAATTCCGTAGAGGTCACCAAGTTGGCGATTTAGCTCAGGATTTATTTCCTGGAGGAATTGATGTAAGCCCAAAAAGCCCATCACAATATCAAAAATCGGCATTACAAACACAAGAGCTAATTGCGCAAGGGCAAGAAGTTATCTATGAAGCTACTTTTCAGTTTGAGCAAGTTTTGGTGATGCTTGATATTTTAGTAAAAACATCAAAAGGTTGGAAAGCATACGAAGTAAAAAGCTCTAAAAAGCTATCCGAAACATATTATACAGATGCTGCACTACAATACTGGGTTATCAGCAATTCCGGTTTACTTATTGAAGATTTCTTTTTGGTCTATGTGGATGAAAACTATCGTATGGAGGATGATTTAGATTTATCTCAATATTTTATCCTTAAAAACGTAAGTGAAGATATAAAACAACGGCAAGATTTTATTGCAGAAAAAATTGCAGAAGAAAAAGAAATGCTGCAAGAAAAACACAGCCCAAAAAGAAGCATAGGTGCACATTGTTTTGCCCCTTACAAATGTGATTTTGTGGGTTTTTGCTGGAAAAAATCAGAAGCCAAACCTTATCTGCCCAAAGCAATAAATTTAAAACAAATTCCAATTACAGATATTAAAAACAGAAGCAGTATAAGCTTTATTTTTGGTGAACAAGCACTACCCCAATGTTCAGGAGAAAAAGCCTATCAGAAAAACTGTATTGGTTTTAAAATCGGAGAACAAACCAGTGTTATTTCAGGGAAAAGCTGTGAAGAGAAGACCGTTTTTATCCATAAATTCTTTCAGGATATTTCTTCAACTCAATTGTTTATTACTGATGACTTGCAAAGTTTAACACTATGGCTTCAAGATCTAATCCTTTCATTTCCTGAACATCACAAACAAGCAACAGCACTCCTATCTAACTCCAAAGGCATTATAGATACTCTAGAAGAGGAAAATCTATTCACTAAAAGCGAACGACAATTATACCCTTTGACTTATTTAAGCAAAGAGATATTAAAAGATGAAAGTCTTAAAAAAACCGTTATCAATTCTGATTTACTAGCCATAATCCTATTCGGGAAAATAGAATCTGATTTATTTTCAGATTTATCACCAGAAATAGTGCAGCTCCAGGATTATTTAGATTTAAAAACCAAATTAATCTCCGATTTTACTGTTTTATAATTGCCCATGTGATGTGCAATTTTATTTAAATAAAATAGTCCAATGACATTTCCGGCAAAACATGTATTTTTGGGCTTTCTACAAATTAAATTTAAAAACAATGATAATGAAGAAAGTTATTTTTCTTGTTGCGGCCATGTTTTTATTGGTTTTATCCTCTAAAACAACTTCGGCTTGCACCAATTATTTAATTACTAAAGGAGCTTCTACTGATGGCTCAACTATGATTAGTTATGCTGCTGATAGCCATGTGCTTTATGGTGAGCTATATCACTGGCCTGCTGCAAGCTGGCCAAAGGATGCTATGCTAGATGTTTACGAATGGGATACAGGCAAACTGCTAGGACAAATAAAGCAAGTAGCACAAACCTATAATGTAGTAGGTAATATGAACGAGTTTCAGTTAGCCATTGGCGAAACTACTTATGGTGGTCGTTCAGAATTAGTAAATAAAGAAGGTATTATGGATTATGGTAGTTTAATTTATATTGCTTTACAAAGATCTAAAAATGCACGTGAAGCCATTAAAACTATTGCCGAATTAATGGCTGAGTATGGTTATTATAGCTCCGGAGAGTCTTTCTCCATATCTGACCCTAATGAAGTTTGGATTATGGAACTTATTGGTAAAGGTCCGGAACACAAAGGTGCAGTTTGGGTAGCACGCCGTATTCCAGATGGCTACGTTTCGGCACATGCCAATCATGCACGTATTGGTGCTTTTCCTTACAAAGGTAAAAACACTATCACTTCTGACGAAATGGGTAAAATCTTTGATAAGAATATCGAAAATATTTATGCTGCCGATATGATTTCTTTTGCTCGTGAACAAGGTTATTATAAAGGTGATGATAAAAACTTTAGCTTTTCAGAAACCTATGCTCCAGTCGACTTTGGAGGTGCTCGCTTTTGTGAAATTCGTGTATGGTCTATGTTTAGCCAGATTGCTGATGATATGGATCAATACTGGGATTACAGCAAGGGTATTATACAACATGATGAAAAATTAGCCAATGGTGATGCCAACGAGAATCACTATGCTACTAATCGTATGCCATTATGGGTTAAGCCCAACAGAAAAATCTCTGTTCAGGATATGATGCATTTTATGCGCAATCACCTAGAAGGAACAGAGCTAGATATGAGTAAAGATATGGGAGCCGGAGCTTTTGGCAATCCTTATCGCTGGCGTCCATTAACCTGGGAAGTAGACAGTGTAAAATATTGTAATGAGCGTGCCACTGCGACACAGCAAACCGGCTTTTCATTTGTAACACAAAGCAGAAGTTGGTTACCGGATGCTATTGGTGGAATCTTTTGGTTTGGTGTTGATGATGCCTCATGTAGTGTTTATATGCCTATGTACTCTAGTATTACTAAAGTTCCACATACTTTGGAGCGCGGTAATGGAGCTATGATGGTATGGTCAGACGATGCGGCTTTTTGGGCTTTTAATCAAGTGACTAATTTTACCTATACCCGTTATAATTTGATTCATCCTGAAGTAGAAAAAAAGCAACAAATGTTTGAAAATCAATTTGTGGAACTAACTTCTACAATTGACGAAAGAGCACAAATGCTTTATAAAAAGAATGCTACTTCTGCAGTGGAATACCTGACAAACTATTCCTGTACTCAAGCTGATATGGTTACTTATGCATGGAAAGACCTTTATAAATATTTATTTATGAAATATATGGATGGTAATGTAAAAACTGCTAAACCTGGACATCAGAATCCAGATATGGAGCAGCCAGGTTATGGTGAAGATTGGTATAAGAAAATTGTTGATGAAACCGGAGAGCAATTTAAGATGCCAACCGGAGGAGGACATTAATAGTTTAATACTATTGTAAAAAAGACCCATAAGCTTAGGTTTATGGGTCTTTTTTTGTCTATAAACTCAGTTTGACCTAAAAATATAATAACTTTGGGCTTGAATAACAAAACTAAGTTTTAAAGAAAGTGCACATTTATGATAGCAAAAACACCAAAACCTCCATATTATGCAGTGATTTTTAGTTCAACCAGAACCGAAGGAGATAACGGATATTCTGACATGGCTGATCTGATGGTTGATTTGGCAGAAAAACAAAAAGGATTTCTTGGTGTTGAAAGTGCAAGAAACGATCTTGGAGTTACTGTATCCTATTGGAAAGACTTAGGTGCCATAAAAAGATGGAAAGACAATGCTAAACATACAATAGCAAGAGAAAAAGGGCGAAGTGAATGGTATAAATCTTTTAAAACAAGAATTGCAAAAGTTGAGAGAGATTATGAGTTTGAAAAATAACTATTGGCTTCTATTTTAATCCTAATTGGATTAGAAGTCAGAAGCTAGATGTCAGATTACTTCTAGCTTTGGACTTTCAATTTCAAACCAAAATTTGCAAAAACTGAGAGTTTTGAACTAAAAGTGTATACCTGCCTACTGGCAAAGGCAGGGTTTTGACTAACGATTGAGACCAATAAACGGGTCATATTGATTTTTATGGGGATTAGGCAAAAAGTTTCGATCGTCTAAAAAAAGAAAAACCTCTTCTTTTCATTTTGTCTTGAA
>JAOZUW010000258.1 GCA_029938465.1 Bacteroidales bacterium
TATAATACCTCTACAAAACTGGACCATTGTTTAAGTTGAAATTTTTATTAATTTTAAACAATGAAACAAATGAGAAAAACCCGCAGAAAATTCACATCAGAATTTAAGACAAAAGTGGCAATTGAAGCCATAAAAGAGCGCTATACTTTATCTGAATTAGCGAAACGATTTGAGTTACATCCGAATCAAATTAGCATGTGGAAGAATGAATTTTTAGATAAGGCTACAAGTGTTTTTAACAAGAAAGGCACTAATAAACAGGAAGATCCTGTTGATTTAGAAAAACTCTATAGCAAAATAGGTAAATTAGAAATGGAGCGAGATTTCTTAAAAAAAAACTTAATGAAACTCAATCTACTCAAATGAAATTAGCCTTTATCAATAAAAACAATAACAAATTGAGTATCAGAGAACAATGTAATCTTTTAGAGATTACTAGAAGCTCATTTTATTATAAACCAGTAGGAGAAAAGCCCGAAAATTTAGAAATAATGAAAATATTAGATGCTCATATTTTAGAAGAACCTACAGCTGGTGTGCTTACTATGCAGTCTATGTTGTTAGAGAAAGATATAGCAGTAGGCTATGAGCGTGTTAGGCGTTTAATGCGTAAAGCAAATATTTATCCTATCTATCCTAAAAAACATTTAAGCCACTTAGGGGATCGGAAATACATTCATCCTTATTTAATTAGAAACTTAGACATAAACAGATCCAATCAAGTATGGGAAATAGATATAACCTACGTGCCGATGCAATCAGGATTTATGTACCTAACAGCCATAATAGATGTATACAGTCGTATGATTGTTGCATGGGGATTGTCTAATACATTGAGTAAGTCTAGCGTAATGCTTGTTGTAAAGCAAGCCATAAAAGACTACGGAAAACCTGAAATACTCAACTCAGATCAAGGCAGTCAATTTACTTGTAAAGAGTATATAAGTTATTTAAAACAAGAGCATATAAGAATCAGCATGGATGGTAAAGGAAGAGCTTTAGACAACATTTATATTGAACGATTTTGGCGAACAATTAAGTATCAACACATTTATCTTAACCCTGCTGATGATGGCATTAGTTTATATAAGGGGATAATGAAATGGATGATAAAGTATAATAATAAAGCACACCAAGGAATAGGACGAATAAAACCAGTAGAAAAGTATCATAATGCAGCATAAATATCAACTAAGAATCAACTAAAAGTGGTCTAAAGAAGTCGAG
>JAOZUW010000199.1 GCA_029938465.1 Bacteroidales bacterium
ATACCTTGAGTGGCATCAACAATAAGCAATGCCCCTTCGCAGGCTGCAATAGATCTACTTACTTCATAGCTAAAATCAACATGTCCAGGTGTATCAATTAAATTTAAAGTGTATTCTTTGCCATCTTGCTCATAATCCATTTGAATGGCATGACTCTTAATGGTAATGCCGCGTTCGCGCTCCAAATCCATATCGTCTAATGTTTGTTCCTGCAAATCCCTGTCGGAAATAGTACCAGTAAACTCTAATAAACGATCGGCCAAGGTGCTTTTACCATGGTCAATATGTGCAATGATGCAAAAGTTACGTATATTCTTCATGTAATTATTCTCGTTTTATGATTGCAAAAATACGATTTTTTAGGTATTAAATAGAAATAGGAAAATCATTACATTTGCAGCTGAAAAAATGCTTTAATCTTAAACAATGTATACATTATTCAAAAAAGAAATCAGTTCGTTTTTAAACTCTTTGATTGGTTATATTGTAATAATAGTTTTTCTATTAATCAATAGCTTATTTCTTTGGGTTTTCCCTACTGAATTTAATATTCCGGATTTTGGTTATGCTACTCTAGAACCGCTTTTCCTTTTAGCTCCTTTTGTATTTCTTTTTCTTATACCTGCCATTACCATGCGAATGTTTGCCGAAGAGAATAAAGCAGGAACTATCGAAATACTTCTAACACAACCTTTAAGTGATTTGCAAATTATTTTTGCCAAATACCTGGCAGGATTGAGTTTAGTCTTTATTAGTCTGATTCCTACTTTTGTATTTTTAATAAGCGTATATATTTATGGTTTCCCAACTGGGAATATTGATTTAGGTAGTACTTGGGGATCATATATTGGGTTAGTTTTTCTCAGTTCAGCTTTTGTGGGTATAGGTCTTTTTGCATCTTCAATAACCGATAATCAAATTGTAGCTTTTATTATTGCTATCGTTATTACGGCTTTTAGTTATTTAGGATTCGAGATTATTTATTCGTTTGATCTCTTTGGCTCTTTTGATTTGTTTATTAAAAACTTAGGTATTAATGCTCATTATTCCTCCATGAGCCGTGGAGTAATTGACACTCGAGATATTATTTATTTCGTTAGCTTCACTGCCATATCTATCTTATTAACTAAGCTCTCTCTTGAATCCAGAAAATGGTAAGCTCACTATGAAAAAAACAAACCCAAATAAACGAAACAATATCCTTTTGCTGGTTTATGGCCTCATTGTTATCTTTACAGTGAATGTCATAGGACACTATGTTTATACCCGCTTTGATCTCACAAACGAAAAACGATATACCCTATCTCCTGCCACAAAAAAGATGCTAAATAATCTTGATGAATATGTGTTTTTCAAGGTCTATTTAGAAGGTGAATTTCCTGCAGGTTTTAAGCGCCTTCGTAGTGAAACAAAAGAAATGCTTAATGAATTTAGAGCAGTAAGTCCATATATCGAGTATGAGTTTATCAATCCATCAGCCAGTAGTGATCAAAAAGAAAGAGAAAAAGAATACAAAATACTTTTGGAATCAGGCTTACAACCCACCAACCTTCAAGTAAGCCGCAAAGAAGGAAGTTCTGAACAACTAATTTTTCCAGGAGCTATAGTTACTTATTTGAATGAAGAAACCACTGTTGATTTATTACAAACCCAACTGATGATGTCTCCAGAGGAAATCCTCAACCGCTCTATTGAGAACCTAGAGTTTACTTTGGCTAGTGTGATCAGAAAATTAGCAGTAAAAAGAAAACCAAGCATCGCTTTTATTGAAGGCCATGGCGAACTCAGCCGTTTAGAAACAGCTGATATTGGTAATACTTTAGCAGAACAGTACCAAGTTGCAAGAATATCTTTAAACGGACAAATAAACAGCTTGAGTGAGTTTAAAATGTATGATACTGTTGGTAAATTAATGATAGAAGACAGATTTGATGCCATTATTATTGCCAAGCCCAATACCGCTTTTTCCGAAAAAGATAAGTTTATTATTGACCAATACGTTATGCGTGGCGGAAAAGTATTATGGCTTATAGATCCGGTTTATGCCAGTATGGATAGCCTTCAAAAAGCTAGAACTACCTTAGGTTTAGGTTTAGATTTAAACTTAAATGACATGTTCTTTAAATATGGTATCCGCATGAATCAGGAATTGCTGATGGATTTAAATGCACGGCCCATCCCTATTGTAACTGGTATGGTTGGCAATCAACCTCAACAAGAATTTTTGCCTTGGTATTATTTCCCGGTTTTAAATTCCAGCAGTAAGCATCCTATTGTAAATAATCTAAACGCCATAATGACTGATTTCCCTGGAACATTAGATACCGTTCAATCAATTGGCTTAAGAAAAACATCTCTTCTGGCTTCTTCAAAATATACCAGAGTATCTAAATCTCCTGCTCTTATCGATTTACAGATAATGGACAAGCCACCAGATGCTCGTTTGTATAACCTGCCACCTAAAATGGCTGCTGTATTGGTAGAAGGTGAATTTACATCCCTATTTGCCAATAGAGTACCACCACAATTAGATAGCATAGGCTTTGCAGATAAAAGTGTGAAAACAGCCCAAATATTTATATCTGATGGTGATATTATTAAAAATCAATTGCATTATAGTAAAGGATATCCTTTGCCCTTGGGCTTAGATCAGTTTACACGGCAACGATTTGGAAATAAAGATTTTATCCTTAATGCTTTAAACTATTTAATTGACGAAAGTGGTCTTATAAGCATTAGAAGTCGGGAAATAAAATTACGTCTTTTGGATAAAAACAGAATGGATAAACAAATGATCCTCATTAAAACTTTTAATGTGATTGTGCCTATACTAATAATTGTAATTTTGGGAATTCTATTGCAATGGCGAAGGAAAAAGAAGTATACCATATAAAATGGTAAGTAGTGAGTGACAAATAATATGCATATAAAAAAAGAAAAATATTACAAAATGAATAAAAATAAAAAAGGATTTTTTTTAGTCTTGCTATTACTTATCATAGCAACTATTTTTGTGATGACTGACAAGAATACTACTTTATTTGCAAAGGATTCAGAATTTTCTGTTAGAGACACTGCAAGTATTGTAAAAATATATATGGCTGACAAAAATAACAAGCAAGTACTTTTTGAAAGAAAAGCCAATGGCTGGGTATTAAACGATTCCTTGAAAGCCCATAAGCTTAATGTGCAAATGCTCTTAAAAACCATCAAAGATCTTAGAGTAAAATATCCTGTACCTCAAAAAGCACATAATAGCATTATAAAAATGATGTCGGGATCTTCGGTTAAAGTAGAAATCTATAAAAACGATTACTATATAAACCTTGGCAGTATTCATTTGTTTCCATATGTAAAAAAAGAAAGAGTTTTTTATGTGGGTGATGCTACTCAAGATAATATGGGTACCTATATGCTTATTGAAGGCGAAGAAAGACCGTATGTAATTACTATTCCCGGCTTTCGTGGTTTTGTAGCAGCACGTTTTACTACTAATCCTGAAGACTGGATGAGCCATGCCATTTATCGTATTGCATATAATAACATACAACAAGTAAGTGTTGAAAGACCCGGTTCTCCTGAAAAATCTTTTCAGATACGCAAACTTACTGAAGGATATGAGATAATGGCTTTACAAAACCGACAAATACTTCCCATATACGATACGGTGGCTTTATATACTTTCTTAGATGGTTTTAAAAATATTAATTACGAAAGTTTATTAAGTGGATTACCTCAACAAAAAATAGATTCACTATTAACTTGCGAACCAGTGCATATTATTAAAATCACTGAAACCAATGGACATAGTAGTGAATTAAAAACTTATAAAATGCTGGCCGGACAAAATCAAGAAGCACTTTATGGTTTTGAACCTGATTATGATCTTGATCGTATTTATGCCTGGTATGAAGGCAGAATGCTCTTGGTTCAATATTTTACTTTTGATAAAATTACTCGTCCTATAGATTATTTTTACCCACATCAGCAAAGTCAGAAATAATTTCTTGTTTTTATAGGATTAA
>JAOZUW010000200.1 GCA_029938465.1 Bacteroidales bacterium
TTACTATTTGTTTTGGCATTTGGTTTTGTTTTTAGCGGTTTCTCGCAAAAAAGAACAGAGTTGACATTTGTCAAAAAAACTCTTGATAGTCAAGAGGTTGAAGGAAAAACAACAACAACGACTACTACACCCCATGTATTTAATCAGATTAAATCAGCAAATGAAGAGGTGAACAGAGTGGTTGTAGGTATGGCAGGAAGTCAGAGAAGTGTTCGCCGTGATGAAAATCACGTCATCTCTTACAATTCTGAATTAGACGTAATTAGTGTTACTGTAGTTCTTGATCCTGCTACTTATGATGAAGCAGATGAATTAGGAGTATTCGGTCAGTTTTATTCTACTGACCATGGTGCAACTTGGCAAGGTCCTGTTGTTTTAATTGATCAGCCAGATGCTTCTGGAGTTGAAAATTATTATCCTAGTGGTATTATTTATAATCCTGAGGGAAATGATGATCTTCAATCTGCCTACGGAATAGGACAAGGTACACTTCTCCCTCCTGCAGGGGAAGACTGGCATTATGCAGTATTTGGTTCCAATACTATTGCTGGTAACGATTATAACGATTACGAATTTGACGAAACTGATCCTGATTATGGTTATAATGGTTATTGGAATCAATTTGGTTTAAATCAAATTGGTGATGAAGTACGCTCATTAAATATGCTTCCAAAAGGTGCTTGGTCTGCTTTTACTGAAATAGCTTTGCAACCTGTTACAGGAGAGTTTAACAGTGGTGTGTTTGATTGGGATTTTGCTTCTGAAGTTGATGTAGATTTATATATTGATGAGGCTGGTGAAGCATACTGGATTGGCAAATGGGTTGGGCGTGATGCTGCAACTGAAATAGCTTGGGCCGATGATGGTCAAATTGGTTATATGTGGGTGCTTGGTATTTCTGAAAATGAAGGTACTGCTCCACAACCAGTTATGTTTAGAACCGATGATGCTGGTGACAGCTGGGACGAAATAGAAGTAGATTTCTTTACTGATGAAATTCAAGAATTCTTTGAGCCTTATCTTTTCGAAATACACACTGGAATGATGATTCCTTATGCTTACGAATCTGCAGGTGTAGTTGATGCAAATGGAGATTTGCAGATGTTTATGTTGGCACGCTCTTGTTCTGCAGATGCTATTAACTATATCGATTCGATTGGTTATATCTATACAAATGACTACGGTAATATTTTTAATGTAACTTTTGATGATGCTGGTGTTTCAGGTATGATGTGGGTAGATTCCATTATTACTGATAATCCTGGACAAGATCCACCAAACTATGCAGGAAATACAGGTTGGCAACATAGAATTTGTGCTTCTAAGAATGTTGATGAAAGTCAAGTATTTGTTACATGGATAGAATCTAAAACTCTTCCAGAAGCTGACATGAACATAGAGCCTAATGTTTTTGGTTGGTCGAAATGTATAACTACTAATGAGAATATCGATGTAATTTCTTTTACTGAAGGTACTATTTATGAGAACTATTATTACTTTACATATGGAGCTGACAGAGCATTCTTAAATGATGAAGGAAATTATTCTATCCCTTATTTACAAACCATTACACCTACAGAGTTTGATAATAATGGTAGTGCTACTGCAGATCCTGTAACCGTACATTATGTTACTGGTATAGAATTTCCAGTATTGTGCCCCGTAGGTCTTGAAGAAATGGCTCAGGCAAATAGTATCCAGGTTTCTCAAAATATGCCTAACCCATTTACTGGTGCTACTACCATAAACGTTAGCACGCAAACTGCTGCTGATGTTACTGTAGAAGTAAGTAATATTATGGGACAAACTATTTATACTATTAATGCTGGTATTATTAACGGAACACAAGAAATTGTTCTTCCTGCTGAGAATTTAGAAGCTGGAATTTATTTCTATACTGTTCGTATGGGTAATGAAAGTATTTCTAAGAAAATGATTGTAGAATAATATATTCTATTAATCTGATAATCAAAAAGGCTATTCTGTGGAGTAGCCTTTTTTTATTTTTTAATACCAAGCCTATTAATTAATTAAAATTCAGGCTGTTAACGATGAATAATTCGCAACTCCGGTATTAATAAAAAAATAAGTAGCATTATTCATAAACTATTTTTCATAGATGTTTGCTAAAATTATTGTACTTTTGGTGCATTAAACTTGTTATTATTAATTAAATTTATGTTATGAAAAAATTATTACTATTTATGATGGTTATTGGTTTTGCTTTTGCTTCAATAGCACAAAATCAAATGACAAAAGAAAATGTTTATAAGCTTCGTGCTCAAGATGTACAAGAAGTTAATGCCCCTCAAAATCAACTGCCTGTGGTATTAAATACAAAAGCTGTAAACGAAGATGTAACCCGTATTGTAATTGGAAAAGCTGCTAACCAAAGAATGCTTAGGAGAGAAGAAATAAAAGCAATTGCATATAACCCTGAATTAGATTTAATCAGTGTTAATATGGTATTAGATCCTGATACATACGACGAAGTAGATGTGCAAGGTGTTGTAGCACAGGTCTATTCAACAGACCATGGCCTAACATGGAGCAGCCCAGTTATTATTAATGATGAGGTGTCTGATGGACCTAACTATTACATTTCAGGTGCTATTTTTAATCCTGATGGAAATACTGAAATTGATAATGCTTTTGGTGTTCACCAAGGTACTATTAATCCAAATAGTGGAGATTGGAACTATAAAGCCTTTGGTTCAAACAATTTTGGTGGTGAATATTTGGCAACAGAATTAATAGAAGATCCCGGTAATGTAGAAAATGGATATTGGAATATATTTGGTTTAACTCAAGCTGGGGACGAGGTTCGTTGTATGGCTATGGTTCCTGAAGGAGACTGGGGTGGCTATACTGCTATTTCTCTAGAACCCATTATTGGCGAATTTAACGGTACTGATTTTGATTGGAATTTAGAATCTCTAATAGATTTTGAACTTATAGAAGACGATGTAAATGGTGGTGCTTTTTGGCAAGGCCGTTGGCAAGGTTACGATGCTTCTACAGAGATGGCTTGGGGTCCTGATGGCAATATTGGCTATATATGGATTATTGGTATTTCTGAAGAAGAATACTCTGGAATTCAACCACAAGTGTATTATACCGAAGATGGTGGTGATAGCTGGGACTATGTTTTTGTTGATTTCCAAACAGATGAAATTCAAGAAATGGTTGACCCATTCCTTTTAACTAACTGGGCTGGTTATATGACTCCTGCTTTCTTTGAATCTGCTGGAGTTGTTAATGCTAATGGCGAATTAGAACTGTTTGGTGCTATGGGTTCTCATTCTGCTGATATATTTAACTATCCCGATTCTATCAATTGGCAATTTACTTATCCTGGTGATATAGCTAATTTAACAATTAATGCTGATGGTTTACAAAGTGTTATATGGGTTGACTCCTTATTAACTGATAATGTAGTAGCTGCTACCGCAGGAAATTACGCAGGATCTGGTTGGCAACATAGATTACACGCCTCCAGAACAGCTGATGGTAGTCAGGTATTTATTACTTGGACTGAAACTTTAGTATCAGTTGAAGGTTTTAATACAAATCCAGATCTATTTGGTTGGTCAAAAGGTGTTTGTGATGATTCACCAATATCTGGCCCAACAAATTTTACAGAAGGAACAATTTATGAGACCTATTATTATTTCAATAGTAGCGCTGATTTAGTTTTTGAGAATGAGGAGGGTAATTATGCAATTCCAACATTACAAGGTATTGATCCTACTGAGTTTACTTCTAACGCTTTGACAGATCCTATAACCTTAAACTATATTACTGGTATAGAATTTCCAGTATTGTGCCCTGTAGGTCTTGAAGAAATGGCTCAAGCAAATGAGATTCATGTTTCTCAAAATATGCCTAACCCATTTAATGGTTCTACAACTATAAGCGTAAGCACGCAAACTGCTGCTGATGTTACTGTAGAAGTAAGTAATATTATGGGACAATCTATTTATACTATTAATGCTGGTATTATTAACGGAACACAAGAAAT
>JAOZUW010000077.1 GCA_029938465.1 Bacteroidales bacterium
CACTCGGAATAAATCTGAGTGCTCTTTAATGCGGTCCGGACGAGACTCGAACTCGCGACCCCCTGCGTGACAGGCAGGTATTCTAACCAACTGAACTACCGGACCAATATTTTTAAGAACTTCGCTTTTGTTTAGCGCGCTGCAAATATACTTCAATTATTTACTTGTACAAGAATATTTTCAAAAAAATAAAATTAAATTTCTAAAAAGATCTGCTTAAAATAATTACCTCTTTCTTCAAAGTTTTTAAAGCTATCATAACTAGCAGCTGCAGGGGATAATAGTACAGTGCCAGTTTTAATTTGAAGCAAATATTCTTTAATATCAGCTAGCTTTTCATGATAAGTATATTTAAAAATAGGTTCTCCATATGATTTTTTATATTCACTCAACATTCTTTTACCAGCTTCACCCAAGTAAAAAACCTCCTTTAAAGTAGTTTTTTGTAGAAAATGAGTTAATTCGTCATAATTGATGCCCCTGTCATACCCACCTAAAATTAAATATTCGACTTTTTCAATAGCTTTTATTGCATGTATAGCAGATTGAGGAATAGTTGAAATGCTATCGTTGATAAAACGAATACCATTTTTGTTTCCCAATAACTCTTGCCGGTGGGGAAGAGGGTGAAATGTTTTCATACTTTCTAAAGCCAGTTCAAGATCTAGCTTTAAATACAAAACTAGCTCAATAAGCCCTTGAATATTAGTAATGTGGTGTTGTCCAAGAAGATATTTAAGATCTTCTTTTTTTAGAATTTCTTCATTTTTGTAATATATTTTTTCTTGAAGTATTTTGCTCTTGTTTTCTCTTGGATTTATTTTCATCAAATGGCAAGCAATATCAAAAGCTTCTGCTGGCATATAATAGAAATCCCTAGAGTTTTGATATTTTATAATGTTTAATTTTGATAGATAATAAGTTTTTTTATTTAAAAAATAGTCTAAATGTTCGGGCATTAGATTAAGTAAAATGGCATGCTTAGGACTCTTTTTCACACATTGTAGTTGATGTGCGCTTAATTCATAAACTATATAGGTGTCTTCATTTATTTTATCTATTAAATCGAAAGCTGGCTGCCCAATATTTCCCACTAGGAAGCTTTTCTTATTTTGATCTAAGAGCAAATGATGCATCATGGTAGCTGTTGTGCTTTTGCCTTTGGTTCCTGTTATTCCTATTACTTGAGTATGATATGCTTCTAAAAATAGACTGGTTTGAGAATGTAGCTCTAAGGCAAAAGGACTATCTATTTTTACCCCTGGTGATTTAATAATAAAATCATTGGAATTCATTTTGTTCAAATAATTTTCCCCACCATAATATGATATTTGGTTTTCAGAAAGAAGAGAATTTATGCCGATTTCATCATTCTTATCGAGAACAAAGATCTCTCCTTGGTACTTTTGGCTTAGCAGATATCTTAAGCTTGACTGTCCTTCCATTCCAAAACCTAAAATGACAACGCGCTTATGACCAATTTTGTTTTTTAGAAACTCTAACATTTTCTCAGTTGTTCTTTTAATAATACTTCAAAGATCAATGGAAGTTCGTTCTCCTCATTCCATTCCAATAGTGCATTTTTTAACTGTTGATTATCGGTGTCCTTAAGGATGTTTTTCATCAATATTTCTGAGCTATAATCCGTTTGTGCGTTTTTTAAGGCCAGTTCTACTTCAGAAACGGTTCCCACACATTCAAATGGTTTGGATATTGTTTTTCCACGTAATTCGTCAAGTGTATGACTCAATTTCTGATCATTTAAAAGTTTTTTCCCGAAAATTTGTTGCATTTTACTTTGTGCTATAAATGGGCTAAAAAGAACATAAGTAAATAGGCATTTGGGACATTCCCCACACCAGATATTTTCTTTACTACCGACATTACAGCTTCTGAAACTGTAATGATGCTTTGGGAATTGGCTGAATATACAAGCAATTTGTATTTCTGATAATGGTCTTAAAAAGCTAAAATACTCTGTTTTAGCATTCAAATATTTTTTATAATAATAACGAAAATCACTTTCAAATTTATAGGATTTTGAATATTGATGGTTAACAGTACTTCCTTCAACAGTAGATTCATTAGCACTTGATTCGTTAGATAATGCAATATATTGAATACCTAAAAGATGTGAACTAAGGAGGCTTAAGAAAGCCAACATTGCAGAAAAAGGAGTATGACCATTAAGAAATCCCTTTTTATTTAATTCTAATAATTGTGGATCGATAGTTCTTTTACAGATCAAAGAATTATTTACCGAAAAGCTTGCATTTTCAATGGAATCGATAGTGGCACCTCTTGGATTTACGACCATTGGAATGATTTTTTTTCCAATTGTTTTAATGAGCTCCAGGCTAACTACAGAGTCTTTTCCTCCGCCAATAGGAATCATCACTAAATCATTACTTAGATCATTTTCTATAGGTTGAAATATTTTTTCTGTAGGAGATTGAATATTCATAAAATCGGTAATAGATGTTTCTATCTCATTTAGATAAAAGAATTCACCCAGACCTTCAAAATAGAGATTTTTCCACCATTGTATTTGTTCTTTATTTAATAAAAAGGGTTTGATAATAACTTTTGGAGAGCAACTGGCTTTCCAATAGGAAATCAATTCAATCATACCAAGATGAAACACTAAAGAATCTAGGGATTCTTTAGATGCATCAGCCCATTCTAATAAATCTGGTCGACTGATAATATGCTGTGGTCGAAAATGATATTTTGTGCCAATACTAAAATGAAAATCAACAATAAATTCATTATTTTTGTATATATAATTAAAGCTATGATAATAAAAATCAGGATGTTCTGTTCGTAATTGAGTATATATGTTGTTTCTGTTTTCCCTGTTCATTTCTGGCATGATTTTTGACAAAATATATCACATACAACTTATTTGGGCTAAATACTGTCTAATAAGTAATGTTTGACAAAAGTAAATCTTTTTCATTATAAAAAGTTGTTCTAAATGAAACCTACAAAAAAACAACCTCTTGCTGGTAGTATTTTAATATCTGAGCCTTCGCTAAAAGATATGTTTTTTCATAGAGCTGTGGTTCTACTTGCTGATCACAATGAAGAAGGTAGCTTTGGTATGATTCTCAATAAACCATTAGATGTTAGATTTAATAGCATTGTTAAAGATTTTCCCCAATTTGATGCTCCTGTTTTTATGGGTGGACCAGTAAATACGAAAAATTTATTTTTTTTACATCGAATGGGGGATTTAATTACAAACAGTCAAGCCATTAAACAAGGATTATACTGGGGTGGTGAAATTGATGATGTGAAAGAGCTGATACAAAAAGATCTTATTACAAAAAACGATATTCGCTTTTTTGTTGGATACTCTGGTTGGTCAGAAGATCAGTTGGAAGAAGAACTTAAAGAGTTTAGTTGGTTGGTAGATCATCCAAATATTCAAAATCTTATAACTATTCCAAGCTCCGATATGTGGAAAGAAAGCGTAAGGAATTTGGGTAAAGAATATGAAGTTTGGGCAAATTTCCCCAATGATCCTAGTTTGAATTAAATTGCAACTCAAATATTTATTTGATGATACAAATACCAAACCCCTAAATTTTAATTGATTACGATTGGTTTGTATGAATAGATCTAAATATAGCAAATCCAAAAGCATTAAAAATTCCGAATATAATGTAATGGCTATAAAGGTATTATTACATTTGCCAATTCATTCTTTCTTTGAATCTTAATACTAAAATATCCAATGCTTAAAAAAATAAAATACACCTTATCCTTTGTTTTAGTGCTATTAATTAGTAGCTCTTGCCAATATGAAAAAAGAGATATTAATGAGGACCAAACAGAGCTCAGAATTGTATCTTTAGTACCTTCCTACACAAAAGAGATTATTTATTTGGGGATGAAAGATCATATTGTGGGAGCCACATCCTATTGTGATATTTCTAAAGAAAACAAAAACTTGATTGTGGGCTCGGCTGTAGAGATAAACGAAGAAAAAATTTTGCTTTTAAAACCTGATGTTGTCTTTGCTTCAGGTTTGATTAAAGAAAAATCCATTCAAATATTAAAACAGAACGGTATCAATGTTCAATTTTTAGGTAAAAAAGCCTCATTTGATGATCTTTGCGAGCAATTTGTGCAGCTTGGGAAAATCATTGGCAAAGAGAAAGAAGCTCAACAATATGTAAATCAAGCTAATAAAAGAGTAGATAGCCTAAAAGCTTTAGTCCCTGAACAAGAAATAAAACCAAAGGTGTTTTTTCAATTGGGTGCCAATCCTATAGCAGCAGTTATTCCAAACTCATTTATGGATGATTATATCAGCTTTGCATCTTGTGTTAATATTTTTCATGATTTAGATAAGATTATTGTAAATAGAGAAAGCATTTTGCTTCGTGATCCAGATTATATTATCATCAGTTCAATGGGAAATGTTGGTCTGCAAGAAAAAGAAATTTGGGAATCATATAAAGATCTTTCAGCAACAAAAAATGGTCAGATATTTATTGTAAAATCAGCTACAATGCCAACAATTTTTGATTTTGTGGATAATTTCGAATTTATCATTAAACAATTATATGGGGATAATTAATGTTTGTTCATACGGGTAGTGTATCTTCGTCAAAATTTTTATTGTTTTGATTTCAGGATAAACAATTAACTTTGCACTTGCCTGTTGTTATGAATTGAATAGATGAAACAATAAGGTATCGAACAGCAGCTTATGAACAAAAAGTATAACAGATGGTTTTGGAGTATTCTCTCCCTTTTAGCTTTACTTTTCGCTACTATCGTATTGGCCTTATCTATTGGGGAAGTGAATTTTTCTCTGGGAGAGCTGATATCAATATTTCAAAAATCTGAAGGAATAGAGCGTTCCATTCTCTATAATATCCGTATACCACGAATTCTACTAGGATTTGCTGTAGGTGGAGCATTAAGTATTTCGGGATTAGTCTTACAGGCTATTTATCGTAATCCTCTTGTAGAGCCCTATACCTTAGGTATTTCTGGAGGCGCGGCATTGGGCGTTGCTATTTGTATTGTTTTTGGTTTAAACGAATTTTTCCCTCTATTATCCTTGCCCATATCAGGTGTTATTGGTGCATTTGCAGTTATTGTCTTTATGTATTTTATTAGCATGCGGCGTACTCATCTAAATATTAATTCTATACTTTTAACAGGGGTGATGATTAGCTTTATTACCTCTTCAGTAATTATGTTTTTATTGTCAACTACAACATCAGAGAAATTGCAAAATATTATTTTTTGGACTATGGGTTCCTTAGAAGAGCCAAATAAATATCTTATATATCTGGTGGTTTTCGTTTCTATTCTTGGCTTATTGATATTTTATTTCTTTGTGTCGCAACTTAACGCATTGCGTTTGGGAGAAGCTCATGCCAAATACCTGGGAATCAATACTAATTTGCTCATTAAAGTATTATTTATTGTGGCTTCGGTTATTACTGGAATAAGTGTTGCAACTGCAGGAGTTATTGGTTTTGTTGGGCTTATAGTTCCGCATTTGATGCGCTATCTAGTTGGTAATGATTACCGAATATTATTGATAAGTACTTTTTTAAGTGGAGGCATTTTTTTAATCCTTTCTGATGTGTTGGCACGAACAATTATTTCGCCAAATGAGCTCCCTATCGGTGTAATAACTGGTATTATTGGGGGTTTAGTCTTTATTGTAGCAATCAGTAAATCAAAAAAACTACTAAAATTTTAAGTGATGGGTAAGATATTAAAGCTTGAAAATATTGTTGCGGGCTATAAAAACAAATTTATGCTTCAAAATATCAGCTTTGATGTGATGAAATCTTCTTTTACTGGTATTATTGGTCCAAATGCATCAGGGAAAACGACACTTTTTAAAACTATCATCGGAGATATCAGCCTGCAATCTGGTCAAATTATTATTGATGGTCAAGATATTTTACTGTTTTCACTAAAAGAAAAAGCACAGAAATTAGCTATTGTCACCC
The DNA here is from genome assembly GCA_029938465.1 of Bacteroidales bacterium. Lineage (GTDB taxonomy): Bacteria > Bacteroidota > Bacteroidia > Bacteroidales > UBA12170 > UBA12170. The sequence goes on from JAOZUW010000077.1 coordinate 5,988, forward strand.
AATACTTTGATACTCCCAATCTATCTGTTGAAGATTATGTATTGCTTGGAAGATATCCTTATAATAATCGTTTTCAGTTTTTTGAAGCCAAAAACGATTATACTATAGCGCATAAATATATGCATCTTACTGATGTATTTAAATATAAAGATAGGATGATAACCGAATTAAGTGGTGGAGCCCAACAAATGGTTGCTATAACACGTGCACTAACACAAGAGCCAGACCTTTTGTTGCTAGATGAGCCTACTTCACATTTGGATATCAAACATCAGGTTCAAGTTTTAGATTTGCTGCAAAAACTAAATAAAGAACTCAAACTTAGTGTATTAATGATTATTCATGATTTAAATTTGGCAGGTGAATACTGTGATAATTTACTGATGATGAGCCATGGAAAGATACATAAATCGGGTACCCCAAAAGAGGTGCTCAACTATAAGGATATCGAAATGGTATATGACACTTTGGTAGTTACACAGGAGAATCCTTTATCAAAGAAACCAGCTGTATTCTTAGTTTCTGGATCAGTAAAGGATTCATCTTAAGTTTTTTTAGAAGTAGTTGAATAATATTTTTCGACAAGTTTAAAAAAAGCCGCTTCTGTAAATAAAAATAAATATCTTTGTCAAGATTTTGGTGTTTCGCATTCCATTGTGGAGTCGAAATGAAAAGGGAATCCGGTGAGAATCCGGAACTATACCCGTAGCTGTAAGCTCTATTGAGTTTTGTATCTCACACCACTATCTGCCTGTTGGTAGATGGGAAGGTAACAAAACAGAGTAAGTCAGAAGACCTGCCAAATAAAAATTGTTCGGGATTAAACATATTAAAAAAATGTCTTTTTATAAGCTTTTATTTATTTGGATAATACTACTTATTAGTTTTGAAGCCTATGCTCAAGAGACTGATAGCATCATTATTCTTAAACAGACTGAGGTGAAGGCTTTCAGGATAAAAGACAATCAAGCCACTACAAGATCTACACAGCAAATTGAAAAAATCGCCTTAACAACATATTCTACGAATACATTAAACGATTTGCTTTCCAAAAACACCAATATAACCATCAATCAATATGGAGTAAGTGGTTTGAGTTCAGTTTCAATGCGAGGTGGTAATGCTAATCATACAGCAGTATTGTGGAATGGGTTTAACCTTCAGGATCCCTTAAATGGTGAATTTAATTTGTCCTTATCTTCAGTAAATATTATTGATAAGATAAATATTCACTATGGAGGTAATAGTGCGTTATTTGGTAGTGGAGCTGTAGGTGGAATTATTCAATTAAGTAATAAAGCCTACTATAATTCTGGAATAAAAGTAAGTGCTCAACAGAGCTTTGGTAGTTTTGGGAAACAAACTAGCTTATTTGATATGTCGTATGGTACTCATAAACTATTTCTAAGAACTAGGGTTTTTTATTCATCTATAAAAAATGATTTTGAATATGTGAATTTTGCCAAAAATGATCATCCTATTGATACTCTTAAAAGGGCGGCAATTAAACAGTATGGGTTTTTGCAGGAAGCCTATTATAAAATCAATAAGAAGCATTCATTTAATACACAATTTTGGTATCAAAACAATTACCGTGAGATTCCGCCAAATATGACAGTAACAGATGGGTATTCAACCCAATATGATGAGTTCTCTCGTTTAGCTTTTGCTTATAATAAAAAAGGAGAAAAACTTGATTTAGAGATTAGAAATGGACTATTTCTCTCAAAAATAAATTATATAAAACCTGATATCATACTCAATGTACATCATTCGTCGCTTAATAATGTTACTGAAGGAATAGTGAATTATAGACTTACAAAACACAATTCCTTCCTTTTTGGCATAAACAATAATTATATTAAGGGAGAATCAGATAATTTTATACAAGCGGAGATATTGAATAAAACTGCTATCTTTTTATCTTATAAGCTGGAGATTAAAAATAAAGTGTTATTGACTGCCAATATACGAAAAGAAGTAGTGAACGCAGTATTTAAACCTATTACTTATGGTGTAAAAGCTGAATATTTTATCACTAAAAGTTTAGTAATTTCCAGCAATCTTAGCAAAAACTACCGGACACCAAATTTTAATGATCTATTCTGGATTGGTGCTTATGCTCGAGGTAATCCTAATTTGAAAGATGAGGATGGTTTTTCTGCTGATTTAGGCTTAAATCAGCGGATTAATACCAATAAACTTGATTTAGAGTGTAATATATCTGCTTATTACAGTAAATTTTCAAACCTAATAAAATGGCAACCAATAGGTGATATCTGGATACCTCAAAATAAAAAAATGGTGACCACCAAAGGTCTTGAAGTAAGATTGAACACCAAATATCAGTTTACAAATACAACGATAGGGTTTTTTAATATTAACTACACTTATACTGATTCGGAACTTACACAAAAAGCAGAAAATGAGAGTGATAATGTATTATATAAGCAATTGATATATATTCCATACTATCAAGCAAATGGATTGTTGGGATTTCAATATAAAAAAATCCGTGCAGATATAATTGTACAATATGTTGGGCAAAGGTATACCTCTGCTGATAATGAAAATTGGCTTGATCAATATATTGTTACGGATATAAATCTTAATTACACTTTCAATTACAAGAAGATAAGCTCTATGTTTTTCGCTAAAGCAAATAATATATTTAATACACAATATATGGTTAGAGAATGGTATCCTACACCTCTAATTAATTACGAAATAGGATTAAAAATAATGTATAATTAAAACCAACAAAAAATGAACATTACATTTAAATTTATGATGATGCTTGCTCTTACAGCAGGTTTGTTATTTAGTTCTTGCAAAAAAAATAGTGAAGAAGAAACTCCTCCCATAGTAGAAGATAAAGGCTATTCTGTGGGTGTGTTGATTGCTAATGAAGGTGCATTTGGTGGAGGAAATGGGAGTGTCTCTTATTTTGATACAGATGATAACACGGTGACCAATGATCTTTTTAAAACAATTAATGATTTTCCATTGGGAGATGTATTGCAATCCGTTTATAGAGGAGCAACAAACACCTATGCTTGTGTGAATGCCTCAAATAAAATTGAGGTAATAAACAGCAAGACATTTGAATCTATAGCAACAATATCAAATCTACCACAACCAAGATATGCTATTGAAAAAGATGGAAAGCTATATGTAAGTTGCTGGGGTAGTGGTGGTCAGATTAAAATTATAGATACCAATAGTAATGAAATAATAGATTCGATAATGGTAGGTTCCGGTCCTGAGAGCTTATGTATTGTAGAAAACAATTTGTATGTTGCAAATAGCGGTGGCTTTAGTATTGATAGCACTATCTCTGTTGTTAACTTAAGTAATAATCATATTTCTTCAATTGAAGTTGATGGGTATAATCCTGCCTCTCTAGCTGTGGATGCAGATAATAATATTTGGGTATTGGCAAAGGGAAATGTTATTTACGATGTTAATTGGACTCCTATTGGACATAACCCTTCAAAGCTTTTTGTAATAAATAGTACAGATAATACTATTCTTAAAACTATTGATCTTTTTGCAGATAAGCATCCTGTAAAGATAGCCGTTAGTAAAGATAAAGGAAGCATATACTATGGCAGTGGTTTTGGATTCGATGGTATCTTTAAAATGGATTATAAAGAAAATAATCCCAGTTCTACTGCTTTTATTGATGGTAGTTTCTATGGTTTCTTGATTAATGAAGCAAATGATGAAATATTTGCCCTTACCGGTCCTTTTGGAGCTAATGGAGTGTTGATGAGATATACCGCAAATGGCGAAAAAATTGATGAGCACGAAGTAGGAGTTTTTCCTAACGGTGGCGCAAGCAAGGATTTAGCAAATTAAATGAATATTCTTAAATTCTAGGAGCTTTTTAAAAGAGCTCCTATTTTCTTACTTGGTTAATAATCTGTCTAATAATTAAATGAAGCATACACTTGTATACTCTGTTTGTATGAGAATGGTATAATCCACAGAAAGTTATATATTTATCCACTGATTTAAAATATATGACTCTAATAATAATTGCCCTAGCTTTTTATAATAAAATGTATGTTTTGCTTTTTCTGTTTATGCAGAACACATACTTAGAATTAATACTATGGCTTGCATTTTTTACTTTAGTTTTATTTTTTTTACCTATAAAAGGAAGTTTTAAGCTTTCAGCGGAAAAATCAAACAGCCGTTTTAATGAACGGAATACCATGTTCTCGCGCAATGAAATTGCAACAGATGCAGATCTGCAACAAGACTATTATAAAGATTTTCCTGAACATGATGCCTTAGATAAGGAATGGTTAATTAAACCAGGTCTTTTGGATGAAAAGGCAAGTCTTTATTCCGCTTTAAGTTTTAAAGCAGCCGATGCTACTTTCGATACTATTGGCCGTTTAAAACCTTTTGCAGAAGGTGAAGTGAATGTAGAAAAGGAAGAGATCAGCTCAATTCAGTTAAGTTCGTTTTTAGAGAAGTGGAGTAAGAAGCTAGGCGCTGTTTCCATTGGTTTCTGCGAAATGCAAGATTATCATTTTTATTCGGTCAGAGGAAGAGGAGATGTTTATGGCAAGAAAGTAGATCGAACCTATAAAAATGGAATTGTTTTTACAGTGGAGATGGAAGAGGAGTTTTTATCTATGGGCCCCGCTGGACCTAGTATAATGGAATCGGCACAACGTTATTTAAGTAGTGGAACTATAGCTGTTCAAATGGCAGAGTTTATTAGGAAAATGGGTTATGAAGCTCGAGCTCATATTGATGGAAATTATGAGTTAATTGCTCCATTAGTAGCTAGAGATGCAGGACTAGGAGAATTGGGTCGTATGGGTTTGTTAATCACGCCAAAACTAGGGCCAAGAGTAAGGCTTGCTGTTATTACTACCAATGCTCCAATTATACCAACTGTTAGAAAACCTGATTATAGTGTTCATCATTTTTGTAATTTGTGTAAAAAATGTGCTACTATTTGCCCTAGTAATGCCATACCTAAAACGCCAATTGCTGAAATTGACGGCGTTCAAAGGTGGAAAATTAACCATGAGAAATGCTATAGTTATTGGTGTACTGTTGGGACAGATTGCGGACGATGTATGAGCGTTTGTCCTTATGCTCATAAATCTAATGCATTACACAATTTTGTTCGCTGGGGGATCAGAAACAATATATTCTTTAGAAGGTTAGCCGTAGTAATGGATGATATTATCTATGGAAAAAAACCTAAGCCTGCTAAAGTACCTCAATGGATGCTTTAATAGGTTGAGCTTAGTTTATGTATTTACTAGAACTCTATAGTAATTCCAGTCATAAAATAAATAGGCGCCATAGCAAAATATCCGTCGTAATCTTTTCCGCGTTCACCACCGTAAGTATAATTATATACCCATCCATAGCTAGCATATTTCTCGCTTAATACATTATTAATATCTAGATGTAAACGAATGGCTTTAAAGAAATTTGTTGAAAATGAATAACTCACTTTGATATCATTTACAAAATAGGGATCAATGCTATTGTATTCATAACTAGTATTATCAATATATTGGCGACTAACATATTTAGAGATTAAGCTCACATTAAAGTTAGAAAACGGCTGAAGTGTAAAAATACTATTGGCAATGGTATTTGGTGAAAGAATAAGGTTTGTTGTACCTAATTCTATTTCATCTTGTTCCCAGGTATCCCAATTGTCAATATACATCACAAAATTCTTGATTTTATTTTTACTTAAGGTTAAATTAAAATCCCAACGCAGCATTTCAATGATTTGAGCACCACCACTTAGTTCTATTCCCATACGGTAGCTTTCCGGTATATTGGTCATGATAGCTTCACCTACATTGTTAATTTTTCCGGTAGCAACCAATTGATCTCTATAGTTCATATAAAAGAAATTGGCTGCAAAAGCAAAACTCGAAGTGTTTACTCTTACTCCAGCTTCTAGATCCTGAAGTTGCTCGGGTTTAGGCTGATATCCTTCATCTGCATCTTTGTAGTTGCTTCGGCTGGGTTCACGATTTGCAATGGCAAAGCTTGTGTACACCTGCATTAAATTACCTATATGGCCTACAATTCCAACTTTAGGATTAATAAAAGTAAACTGATGTTCCTGAGAAATATCTCTTAAATCATCATCGGTTCCTATCATATTATAATTGATAAAGCGCGCCTGCATATCCCCAAAAGCAGAAAATGATGGAGTAAACATATAGCTGGCTTTTGCATAAATATTGAAATCGGTTTTTAATCCATTATTATCATACCATTGGTGGCGAATATCTCCATTACTGGCATACTGAGCCCAAATAACTTCACCATAATGGTCTCCATCATATCTATTCCAGCTACCACCTATGCTTGCCTCCAGTTTTCTGCTTTCGTAATTTAAACTAAGGTTTGCACCATAATAATGGTTGTCTAACCATTTTCTTTGGATAAGATCCGTAGATGTAAGGGTGTCATTACCTATAATAACATCATCTAACAGATAGTCTTCAAAATCTCTATCATTTTTATACTGCTCATAATAACCCTTTCCTCTAGTGTAGAAGAGGGTAGTGTTTAAGCTTAATTTGTTTGTGAAAGAGTGAGTGTAATGCAGTTGGTAATAATCTTGTTTGTAATCATCAACTTCGTTATCATATGTATAAGGATTATAGGTTCGATTGGTATCTAAACTAGCTTTTGGAATACCTCCCCAAGCTTGATAGGTAACTTCATTACCACTCAGTATCATAAATTTAATAATATCTTTATCTCCATAATAACCACCTGTGAAATAAAGAGATTTTAAATCAGCTGTAGCACGATCTACGTAACCATCAGAATACACTCTTGAAACTCTCCCATCAAAAGCTAAATTATTTTTTAGTAATCCAGTTCCAAAGCTTATGGTGTTTTTTGAAGTGTTATAAGAACCTATCCTGCCGTCATATTTTGCATAGGCTTCATCATTAAGTTTTGTGGTTTGTAAATTTATACTTGCTCCAAAAGCTCCAGCTCCATTAGTTGAAGTACCTACACCTCTTTGTATTTGGATATTGTCAAGTGAAGAAGCTAGATCAGGTAAATCAACAAAATATACACTGTGACTTTCGGCATCGTTCATAGGTACACCATTCATAGTGATGTTTATCCGTGTCATATCTGAGCCTCGAATCCTAAAGCTAGTATATCCAATACCATTACCTGCATCAGATGCAACTACTACGGAAGGACTATTACTAATGATAAATGGTAAATCCTGTCCATTATTATTTTCTTCAATATCTGCAGTGTTCATATTATCAAATGCTGAAGCAGTGTTTTTATTCACTCTATTAGCCCTAACTACTACTTCTTCGGCTAAAATTCCTTCAGTAAGATTTACAGAGATATGTGAATCTTCTTGCAGATCCAGCGTTTCTTTAAAAGATTGATAACCAACAAAAGTAACTTCTATGTTATAGCGTCCTTTTGGAAGTTTGTTTTTTGTAAAAGCTCCTCTGTTATCGCTTATTAGTTGGAAATTACTAAGTCCGTTAATATGAATATACGCACCAACAATTGGTGCTCCAGTTTCATTATCAGCAATTTGACCACTTAACTTAATCTGTGAAAACAGAATGCTTGGAGCGATAACTCCTAAAATAAAAAATAATTTTCTTAACATTACATATTGATTTTTAATGATTATAAAAAAAACCAATAGAGAGTGAAAATGATATCTGAAAATCTCTATTCCCTACGTCGGCATTACCCGAATCAGGTATTATGAGTGTAATCTCAGCCTGTGTATTAAGGCACCTCTATTGTGATTAGACTGCAAAGGTAATTAAATATTAAAACCTTAAAATTATTTTTAAGAAATTCTATAATATTT